>JAPPGB010000046.1 GCA_028821475.1 Spirochaetaceae bacterium | reverse complement strand
GCCCGAACGGCCACCTGCTCGACGACTTCGCGCGCGGTCGCGGCGGCGGCGCGCCAGTCCCCGCCCGCCCGGCCGCGCTCGCGCAACTCGCGGATGGCGCCCTCCAGGGTGCGCCGGCTCTCGCGCAGGAAGACGCGCAGGTCGCGGTTCTCGGCGGCGCGCAGGTCGCGCTCGCGGGCGGCAAGCCGCTGTTCCCGGGCTGCCACCTCACCGGCGCGCTGCCGCAACTCCGCCTGCGACCTCGCGTGGCGCTCGGCGACGTCGCGCAACTCGTGCTCGCGCACCGTCAGCGAACGGATCATCTCGCCGCTGTCGGTGCGCCCCTCGGCCAGGTAGGCGCGGGCGGCCGCGACGATGCGGTCGCCGATGCCCTGGCGACGTGCAATCTCCAGCGCGTGGCTCTCGCCCGGAATACCCGGCAGCAGCCGGTACGTGGGCCGCAGCGACTGCAGATCGAACTCCATCGCCGCGTTCTCCACCGCCGGGTTCACGTAGCCGTAGTTCTTGAGTGCGCCGTGGTGCGTGGTGACGGCGACCAGGGCGCCTCTGGTGATCAGGTTGTCCAGAACCGCCATGGCCAGCGTCACGCCTTCCTCGGGATCGGTTCCGGCACCCAACTCGTCAAGCAGCACCAGCGAGTTGCTGGACGCGCTGCCGAGAATGCGCGCGACCTGGCGCACGTGGCCGGAGAACGTCGACAGCGACTGCGCGATCGACTGTTCGTCGCCGACGTCGCACAGCACCTGATCCAGCCACGGCAGGACGCTCGCCGCTTCCGCCGGTACCTCCATCGCGAAGTGGTTCATCAGGGCGAGCAGGCCGACCGTCTTCAGCGCCACCGTCTTGCCGCCGGTGTTGGGGCCGGTCACGATCAGCACGCGCCGGACGCCGCCCCAGCGGATGTCGATCGGCACCGCGGCGGCGCCGAGCAGCGGGTGACGCGCCGCGCGCAGATCGACCTCGCCGGCGCCGGTGTGCGCGGGCGCGCAACGGTGCAGGCGCGCGTACCTGGCCCGCGCGTAGCGCACGTCGTAGGCAACCACGGCCGCGACCGTTGCGCCTATTTCGACGCGGCGCACGGCGATCTGCGCGGTCAACTCACGCATGATGCGGCGCAGCTCGCGGCGGTAGGCAAGTTGCTCCTCGGCAATGCGGTGGCCCGCGCGGATACTCTCCTCCGGCTCGATGAACACCGTCGCTCCGCTCGCGGACACCTCGTGGATGACGCCGGGCACGCGGCCCTGGTGGTTTACCTTGACCGGTATCACGGTGCGTCCGCCGCGCTCGGTGGGACGATCGCCGTTCACCACGCCGCGAAACTCGGGCGCCGCGAAATAACGGCGCGCGGCGCGCTGCACGTCGCCGGCCAAGCGCCGCATGCGAGCCCGGATCGCGGCCAGCGTGGGCAGTTGGCGCTCCCGAATGGTGCCGTCGGGGTCCACCACCCGGAAGATCGCGGCCGGCAGTTGCTCGACTTCGCGCGCCGCGTCGAGCAACGGCGCGATGCGCGCGATCGCCGCCGTGCCGCGATCCCCGGCACGCGGCCGCAGTGCGCGGCGCAACCTGCATGCCGCGCGCAGGAAGCGGCCCAGGCGGGCGGCCGCGTCCGGCTCCAGCACGGTGCCGTCCTTGTCCAGCAGCCGTACCGCGTCGTCGACTTCCGGCAGGTCCACGTCCGCCGGCAGCCGGTCGGCTTCGAGCAACGCGCGCAGCGCGCCCACGTCGGCGAGCAACTCCCGGTGTACGGCACGGTCGCGGATGAATGCCTCGTGCATGACCTGGTCCGCACCCGCCGGCGACAGGCAGTATTCGGCCAGCTCGGCACGCAGGCGATCGAACTCCAGAATGGCGACGGCGTGCGGATCCATGGTCAGCGGCGCGCCGCAACCGCGTCCTTGAGCTCCGCCAGAACGCGCAGATAGCCTCGGTGCCGGTCGCGGTGGATCTCCCCGCGCGCCAGCGCAGCGCGCACCGCGCAGCCCGGTTCATTCTCGCACAGGCAGCCGGGAAACTCGCACTGCTCGACGTAGGGCAGAAAGTCGCGATACCAGAGACGCAGTTCGTGCGGCTCGATGTCGGTTATCTCCAGTTCGCGGATGCCGGGCGTGTCGATCACGAGCACGCCGGCCGCCGTGCTGACCACCTCGCCGTAGCGGGTGGTGTGCGCGCCGCGGTCGTACTTGCGCGACAGTTCGCCCTCCAGGCGCCGCTGCGCCGGTTCGAGCCGGTTGAGCAATGCCGACTTGCCCACCCCCGATTGACCGACGACGGCCACCAGCGAATCGCCGGCAAGCAGGTCGCGCAGCGCCGCGATGCCGCCGCCGGTAACCGCCGAGCAGGTAATCACCTCATAGCCCATCGCCCGATAGCTGGCCAGCCGGCTGTCGATCTGCGGCGTGCTGCCGAGATCTTCCTTGTTGACGATCAACACCGGGTCGGCGTCGCCGAGCTCGCCACACAGCAGCAGCCGGTCGAGGAACCGCGGCCGGAACGGCGGTGCGGCGAAGGAGCCGACCGCCGCCAGCCGGTCGATGTTGGCGGCTATCGTCTGCGGAGCCTGCCGCTTGCGGTTCCAGCGCCGGATGGCGGAGGTGCGAGGACGGCGCTCCAGAATCCAGCCCTGGCGTGGCGTGTGCGCGTCCACGGCGATGGTGACCCAATCGCCGGGCGCGAGCGGATTGTAGGCGTAGTCGGCCACCGGCTGCCTGCCGCCGAGCACCTTGCCCATGATCCGGCACTCTATGGTGGCTCCCGCCGCGATCGCCGCGTCCGCCGGCGCAGCCTGCTCGGCCACCACGCGCACGTGAAAGATGTTGTTGATGCCGCTGGCAACCTGGCCAAGCACGCGACCATGATAGCCTTGAACGGCGGCATGCCCAACCGCCCGCCTGCGCACGCCGGTTGTGCAGCGTGCGCAGTTGGCATAGCTTGGCGGCATGGTGGCGAGCTTCCCGCCCTGCCGGCACCCGGGATGTACGGCGTACGCGGTGTACCGGCGCGACCGGTGCGCAGCCCATTGCCCGGACCGCACCGCCTTTCAAGCCGAGGCCGCGGCACTGCTCGCACGATCGCAGCGACTGCGCGATGTCAACCTCAGCGGCGTGCAGTGCCGCGACCTCGACTTGCGCGGGCGCGAGTTGATCGGCTGCCGCTTCTCCGGGTCGGCGTGGTGCAACGTGTGCCTGGACGGAGCACGGCTCCGGCACGTATACCTGGACTTCTCGCGCGTGCGATCGTGCTCGCTGCGCGGCGCCGCCATTTCGCTGTCGCTGTTCGCCGGCGCGGAAATCAGCGACAGCCGGTTCGACGGGTCGGACCTTCCGCGCAACAACTTCGTGGGGGTCCGCTGCACCGATTGCAGCTTTCGCGGCAGTGATCTCAGCTCGTGCCGCTTCATCGGCGCCCGGCTGCAGCGGGTCGACCTGCAGGATTGCGACCTGTATCATGTGCACTTTACGGCGAGTGTCATGACCGGCGTGGACCTGCGCTACTGCAACACCGGCGAAGCGCACCTGTAGATGCACCTGATCGCCTGCTGCGCCAAGACCGGGTTCGCCAACACCTACGTCGTCGGGCCGGATACCGGCACCGAGGCGGCGTTGATCGACCCCGGTCACTTTCCGGCGAGCCTGTTGGCGCGCATTGAGAACGCCGGACTGGCGATCGCCGCGGTGCTGCTCACGCACGCACATCGCGCGCACCGCGGCGGGCTGGAGACGGTATTGAGCGTGTACCGCGCGCACGTGTACGCGCATGCCGCGGCCAGTATCGGCGTCCCGTGCCGCCGCGTGCGGCACGGCGACGAGGTGGTGGTGGGAGCACGTGCATTCGAAGTGATCGAGCTGCCGGGGCATGCCGGCGATTGCGTGGCGTTCCGCACCGGTGACCTGTTGTTCACCGGCGACGCGCTGCTCGCGGGAGCGGCTGGCAACACTCCCACCGCTGCCGCCCACGCCACGCTGGTGGCAGCGATTCGCGAACGGATCCTGTGCCTTCCCGACCGCCTGACGATCCTTCCCGGCCACGGCCCGCCGACCACGGTCGGCACCGAGCGCGCGTTCAATCCCGCGCTGCACCGCCGCGCCGCAGACGCGGACCAGGCACCGGCGGGCCGGCAGTCCGCGGCGCGACACCGGCTGCGTTGAACGCGGCGCCCTCGGTGCGACACCGGGTTCCACCACGGGCCGCTAAGGAAGACCGAAGCCGCGCGGCGGCGGCGCCTCGAACACCGTGCGGGCGGTGCCGCCGGGCAGCACGATGGCGAGGCGGTGGGCATGCAGCAGCAGGCGCGCCGCCGTTCCCTTGGCGCGACCGGCATACAGCGGGTCGCCGAGAATCGGGTGGCCGAGCCAGCGCATGTGCGCGCGCAGTTGATGGGTGCGCCCGGTGAGCGGACGCAGCGCCATCAGCGAAGCATCGCCGGCGCTCTCGCATACGCGGTAGCGGGTAACCGCGGGCTTGCCGGTATCGCGGCTGACCCGCACGCGCAACGGGTTTTTCGCATCGCGCCGCAACCGCGTCGCGATGCGGCCGGAGGGCGGCACGGGCCGGCCGGAGACCCAGGCGAGGTAGCGCTTGCCCACGGTACGCTCGCTGAACTGGCGAGCGAGACAGGCATGCGCCGCGGCGTGCCGGGCCACCACCATCACGCCGGAGGTGTCCTTGTCCAGCCGGTGCACAATGCCGGGGCGCGGGCTGTCGGGGAAGCGCGCCGACAGGTCGCGATACCGGTACAGCAGGCCGTTCACCAGCGTGCCGCCGCGAGTGCCGCTGCCGGGATGCACCACCATGCCGCTCGGCTTGTCGATGACCACGACGTCGTCGTCTTCATACAGCACGTCCAGCGACAGCGGCTCCGGCAGCGCCGGTATCGCCGGCGCCGAGCGCAGCACCACCACCACTTGGTCACCGCAATTCAAGCGAGTGCTCGGTTTTACCGCGCGGTCGTTGACGCGCAACTCCGCGAGGCGCAACTGCAACTGGGTGCGCGAAGGAACGCCCACGCGTACGCCGAGGTAGCGGTCGGCTCGCTCGCCCGCTCCGCTGCCGTCCACCACGAGGCGCACGGTGGTCAGGGTCGGGGCGGCGCCGCTCATGGCCGCACGGCGGGGGCAAACATCACGGTCGCGAGCGACACCGGCAGCACGCCGGCGTGCGACAGGGGCTGGTCGGCCACGGAGCCGGCACGCCGATGCGCCGCCGCGGGCGCTCCGACAGCGGGCGGTTGCCCGGCCTCGGCGCGTCCGAGCAGGTAGTCGGCGGCGGCCACCGCCACCGACACGCCGGCTGCGCTGATGGCGATGGCCACCTTCTCGTCGTTGCTGAACGGATCCTCGCCGGGGGGCCGCCGGAACGGTGCCTCCTCCGCGGCAAACCCCTGCCCGGCCCAACGCGCATAATCATAAACGAGAATGGTGAACAACAGCGTGAACGGAAATGCTCCCACGGCGATGATCTCGGCCCGGCGCAGCGTCTGCATCGACGCGCTGAACTCTTCCCTGGTATAGGGCTCCGGGGTCGGCGTCTGCTCCTGTGCGGGCGTCTGCCCGGCCGCGCCGACCGTCA
This sequence comes from Spirochaetaceae bacterium, assembly GCA_028821475.1. Taxonomy (GTDB): domain Bacteria; phylum Spirochaetota; class Spirochaetia; order SZUA-6; family Bin103; genus Bin103. Next base: position 906 of record JAPPGB010000046.1, on the reverse strand, counting down.
ATGCGCCCAGCAACAGTGCCATCCGGCGCGTACGTTTCATGGCGTGGGACGGGGTCCGAACAGGACGCTGCCGAGGCGCACCAACGTGGCACCCTCCTCGACGGCGATCTCGTAATCGGCGCTCATGCCCATCGACAGCGTGTCGAATCCGGGGCGGCCCGGCGCCAATTCGTCGAACAGCCGCCGCAGGGAACGGAAGCTGCGGCGCACGGCTTCCGGATCGGCACGCCACGCCGCCATGGTCATCAATCCCCGTACGCGCAGCCGGTCGCACACGGCCATCGTGTCGAGGACGCACCGCAACTCGTCGGCGGTGCGAAATCCGTGCTTCGCAGGCTCACCGGAGGTGTTCAGTTCCAGCAGCACGTCCATGGTCCGATGCTCCGCGTCCAGGGCCCGCTGCAGTGCCTCGGCGGTGGCGAGCTTGTCGATCGACTGCACGGCGTGGAACAGGCGCGTCGCGGCGCGTGCCTTGTTGCGCTGCAGGTGTCCGATCAGGTGCAGCTCGAATTCGGGAAGCCGGGCGAACTTCGCCGCCGCCTCCTGCACGCGATTCTCGCCGACCAGGTCGGCACCGGCTGCCAGCGCCGCCGCGGCTGCCACACGGGACCTGGTCTTGGTGACCGCCATCACGCGCACCCGCTGCGCCGGCCAGCCGCCGCGGCGCGCCGCGGCCGCCACCCGGACGCGAACGTCGGCCAGCCTTCTGCGCACCGCCTGTTCGGGAGCAACCGCCACCGCCATGGTGTCTACGGTACCGGAATTGCAGCCGCCGTGACGAGTCCGGGCTGCGCCGCCGGCCACGCGCACGGCCCGCGGCGGATTGCGCCGGGCGGCATCCGATCCGGCCGCGCGGCTGTCGCCTGGCGGTCGCGCGGCTGTCGCCTGGCGGTCGCGCGGCTGTCG
>JAPPGB010000045.1 GCA_028821475.1 Spirochaetaceae bacterium | reverse complement strand
GGGCGGGGCGGCCGCGGGCCGGCTGGCGGCGGGACAGGCGGTACGGAGCGCCTGCATGCGGGGCGGCCCGCGGCAGGCCCGCCCGCGCGGGTCGAGACGCGCGGGGAGTCCGTGCAGGCACGGAGCGATCCGCCGGAGTGGCGCAGCCGGTGCCGGTTCCCGGAGCCTCGCGGCTCACGTGGCCGCGTGACCGCTTATATAATAGGTCACCTAAGCGTTCGTGCGACGGCGCTCGCTACGCCTCGCCGGCCTCAGGGAATCGAGACGTAACGCGACTACCCGGAAGCGGCGCCGCTGCTGCTCCACAGGGGCAGCGAGACCCTGGTGGGCGACGGCGTGCGCTGCATGCCGGTCGGCCGCTTCCTGCGCGAACTGGTGCCGGGCCGAGAGTTGCCGATCCGACTGATCCGACTCCGCGGCGCACGCCACGTGCGCGGTGTTGCGCTATGCTGTCGGGAGTGGAACCCAGGATGCGCAATCAGGCCCGCGGCCGGGCGCCTCACCGTCAAGAGGATCTTGCGCCGGAGTTCGACGCGTGACCGTATCGGCGGAGCTGCCGGGCGCAATAATAGCCCTCTTTGCGGTGGGAGCCGTGCTGGCCGGGATAGGCACACTACGGAAGCCTCGCGTGCCAACGGACCCTTGCCCGCGTGGATTGTTCCGGCTCGTAGTTCACCGGCGCAGCAGCTCGCACACGGCGTGCCACCGGATGGCGGAGCGGCAGGCGCTACGGCGGGTCATCGTCGCATATCACTGGCGACCTGCGGCACGGCAGTGCCCGTTCACGTGCAAGCCCCTGCTCGCGGCTTCCACCCGGCATGGTCCGCGGCCCTCGCGGAGCCACTGGGCGGGCCACTCGCCCACGCGTTCGACCACCGTCATCTTTGCATCCTCCAAGGTCATCAACACCGGCAGCGCCGTAACGGGCGGATCTCCGGTAGCGGCTGAAAGCGCGCTTTGCCCCCCGCGGTCCCGGTCGGGCAACGCCGCCGGCACGGTGGCACGGTCGGCTACTACTAGTCGTGGGCCGCGCGCTCGGCACGCTTGCTGAATCTGGCAGCCGGTGCGCAACCGGCCCCTCGGCGGCCGTATCCCGCCTGACGTAGACGCCCGGCGTGGAGAGGGACTTCCACCCGCGCTGGCCAGTTGAGTCTGTACTGTAGGAGACCCCCTGCGTCGAGGCTCGCACTGCGGGTACGCTCCTCGATCGAAGTCGATCGAAGTCGATCGAAGTCGAGCGAGGTCGAGCGGGATGACCCGTCGTGGGCGGCCGATCGGGATGGCCTGCCCGGTGCTTCGGCGCCGAAGCAGCATGCGCAAACCGAATGCGACAACACGAAGTCCGCGCCGGTGCGGGCCGCCGGCCGGCGCACCGCTAGGGCGGCGAAGCGGCACGCGCAATTCGAGCACGGGGAAGCCGAGCACGGCGGTACGAAGTCCGCGGCGGTGCGGGGAACTGCGCGCCGCGCTGGTTCGGCGGCCAATCTGTCGGACGGCGAGCGATGCAGTGCGCCGACCGCGGCGATACCGGACAGTGGCGGGCCGGCGGTCTCGGCGCCGGAGCGAGTCGGGCAAGGACGAGGGGGCGCATACAGAGGAAGGAGGGCGCGTTGGTGCGGACGCGGTTTGGGCGCCGGGGCGCCGGCGGGAGACGGAACATGCAGGCGGACAGCCGAAGGCGACCGGTGGCGGCACGCGACGTGCGCGGTGTGTGCTATGCTGTCCGGAGTGGACCCCACGACTCGCAATCAGTCCCACGGGCGGGTCCCTCACCGTCAACAGGATCTTGCGCCGGAGTTCGAGGCATGATGGTGTCGGCCGAGATGCTCGGCGTAATGATAGCCCTCCTTGCGGTGGGAGCCGCGGTGGCCGGGCTGGCCCTGGCGGGGATTCGCGCAATCCGCGCGGACATGCGTGACCAGCGCGTAGAGCTTCTGGGGCGTCTGGACGCCATGAGGCAGGACTTCGACGGGAAGCTGGATGCTCTGGAGCAGAAGATCGACGGGAAGCTGAGTGCTCTGGAGCGGAAGATCGACGGGAAGCTGGACGCTCTGGAGCGGAAGAACGACGGGAAGCTGGATGCTCTGGAGCAGAAGATCGATGCCCGATTCCAGGCGTTGGACATGCGGATGCGGGCGGTGGAACATGGCCAGGCGAAGCTGGAGGGCCTGCTCGAAGGGCTGCGAGAAGCCATAGTGGCGCGCGGAGCAGCGTAGCGGTCTGGACGGTTGCGGACCTCCGCCGCGCATTGCCCATCTACGAGGGGTGGGAACGCCAATGGCGGTCGGGCTGGACGGAGCCTGGACGGGCTGGACGGAAGTGGAGCCGGTCCGACGCGCGGGTACGGCAGCTTGTTCGACTACGTGGTGCACGAACTGGGCTACACCGCGGCCGCCGCGTGGCGGCGGATCAAGGCGATGCGGCTGTGCAGCCAGACACGCGGCGCGCGCGAGTTGCTGCAGGACGGCTCACTGAACCTGAGCAACGCGGCGCAGGTACAGAACCTGTTCGAGCGCAGCGACCGCAGCCGGGGCCGTGCGCCGGGCGGTGACGGAGCGGGCGGCGGCCTGGGCGGTGTGCAGCGCAATGACGGGGCATCGGGGGAACCGGGACCGGCGGCACCGACGCACGGCGGCGATGGCGACCCGGCACCGGCACCGGCACCGGCAGGCGGGCCGGTGCTGGACGCGGCGGCGCGGGAGGAGTTGGTCCGGCAGGCGGCGGGCAAGAGCACGCGCGAAGTGCAGCAGATGCTGGCGGAGGTGGCCCCGGAGCTGGCGCAGCCGAGCGACCGGGTGCGTGCACTGGGGGGCGGGCGCTGGGAGCTGAAGGCGACGATCGACGCGGAGTGCCGGCATGGGCTGGAGAAGCTCCTGATGTTGCTGTCGCACACGGACCCGCACCTGACACTGGGTGCGCTCGTGGCGCGGCTGGTACGCGACGGCCTGGACCGCTACGACCCGGCGCGGCCACCGAGGTCGCGGCGTACGGGCGGTCGCGGCTCGGCCGACGGCGCGGGATCCGCGAGCACGCCGGCGCGGCGCGATACGGGTTCGGTGGCGCGGACCGTGGTGGGTGCGAACGGGAGCGATGTCGAACGGCAGAACGAAGTCGAGCGGGATGCCAGGTCGTGGACGGCCGATCGGGATGGCCTGTCCGGTGCTTCGGCGCCGAAGCGGCACGCGCCAATCGAGTGCGACAACACGAAATCCGCGGCGGTGCCGGACGGCGGCCGGCGCACCGACTTGGCGCCGCCGCGGCACGCGGAAGCTGAGCACCGCGGTACGAAGTCCGCACCGGCGCGGAACGGAGGCGGTCGGGCCATTTCCGCGGCGAAGCGTGATACGGAGGCCGAGCGCGGCAGCGCTGCGCTCGTGGCGGCAGCGGGCAGCGGCGCGTATGCCACGTCGGCGGCGAGGGAGGATGCGCAAGCTGAGCTAGGCAGCACGAAGTCCGCGGCGGTGCGGGGAACTGCGCGCCGCGCTGACTCGGAGGCGAGTCGGTCGGAGGCCGAGCGATGCAGTACGCTACCCGCGGTGGTACCGAACAGTGGCGGGTTGGCGGTTTCGGCGGCGAAGCGAGTTGGGCAGGATGAGGGCGGGTATGTCGAGGAAGCAGCGCGCTCTGGTGCGGCCGCGGTTCGTGCGCCGGGGCGCCGTCGGGAGACGAAACATGCAGGCGGGCAGTCGAAGGCGCCCGGTGGCGGCGGTCGGATTGCTTCGCTGGCGAAGCGGCGGGGGCGGATAGACGGCGATGGCCGGGACGCGGGGGTGGGCGGTGTCTTGGCGGACACGCTGCGCCGGCTGATACACTGCCAGCCGCGGCCCCACCGCTTCGATCA
>JAPPGB010000044.1 GCA_028821475.1 Spirochaetaceae bacterium | reverse complement strand
CTGCGCAGCCGCGTGGCTCGCCACCGGCACCACCGGCGTGGCCGCCGCCTCGTTACCCGCGAGCCCGGGCCGCGGTACACGCCCCGGCGCCGCAGGCGGTGGCGCGTGCAGCGTGGCGGGCGTCGAAGCCGGTGCAGCGCCCGAGGTGGCGGCACTCGAATCCAATCGGCCACCCGGCTGCGCACCCGCCGCTGCCGGGCGGGCACCGACTGCCGCCGAGACGTCCGACGATGGGCTGTAACGGTCGCTCTCGGTACGCCGGGCCCCGTGGCCTCCGGCGGCACCGGGCGACCGCGCCGTCGAGCCGTCCGACGTTGGGCTGCAACGGTCGCTCACGGTGTGCCGGGCCCCGTAGCCTCCGGCGTCATCGAGCGACCGCGCCTCCGGCTCGTCCGGCGGTCGGCTGCAGCCGTCGTTCCCGGTGTGCCGGGCCCCGCGGCCTCCGGCGTCACCGAGCGACCGCACCTCCTGGTCGACGGCGGCCACGCCGGGCGGCGACGCTGCCGTCATCGCCGCGGCACCGGCCATCCCCGCTCCCGCTCCCGACGCTTCGCCATCCTGGTCTCCCGCTCCGCCCGGCGCAGCAGGCAGCCCATGCAGACCTTCGCAGCGCTCCTCATCGACGGGCGCGCTCGCTCGCCGGCACTGGCGCTCGGCCGCGCCAAACGCGGTCTCCAACTGCGCCGCCGACGTCACACTCAACTCGCCGCTGTGCAGCATGGCCCGCACCCAGCCATGCCGCCGGCACAACCTCATGGTCTGAATGCGCCGTTGCGCGGCCGCATCGGTGAACCGCAACTCCCGCACCGCGTAGTCGAACAGGCTCGAGAACCCGCGCCGCAGCGCCAGCCCACGTCGGTCGATCTCGTCGAGATGGTCCAGGATGTGCACCTCGAGGCCGCGCTGGTTGGCCGCCAAGCGCCTGGTCTGCTCGAGGAGCTGCTGATCACCGAGTGAGCTGAAGGGTCGTCTGGCGGTCCCGCCGGTCATGTTTGTCATGCCTTAAATATAACACTGGCCTGTAGATAGCACTTTCTTGCAGGTCTTCGACCCGGTAACTGCGGCGCCTGTGGGGCGCGAATCGGCGGCTCCAGGGGCACGCGTTCGGCCACTTGACGGTCGCAGACCATTGGCGGACTTCACGGCCCGCCAGGGGCCTTCAGCGGCAGCGGCAAAGTGCGTCAACCCCTGCGCCCGATTTTTCTGCAGTATTTTTGTTGCAGGTCGGACGCCGCCCACGGCGGCGCAGGAACCCACCCCACGCCGCAATGATTTGTCCGACCCGCCCGGGACGTGGGCCCTCACGACCACCGGCGCCCGCGGCAGCCCGCCCGGTCCCCCATCTGCTGCCGCGCCGACCGCAGCGGTGGGCTGAGATCGGTGCGTGCCGACTTCGTCAACCGCCTCCACCGCTGTTTGCTTGCACACCGCCCAGGTGCTTGCTTTGCTTGCTTGCATTGTAAGGTCGCAACAACCCTCCGCGACCTGAATGCAATGCAGTAATACGGGAATGCTTGTGATACTGTCGGACGGTTCGGGCTGGATGGAGAGACACATGAGCGAGCAGGACGTAATCGCCGCGTCGGGAAACGAGATGGCCACAGAGCAGTCTCTGGCCACGGATTTGCGGACGCTGGGAGTGGACGAAGGGATGGTCGTGCTGGTCCACTCCTCGTTGAGCGCCATCGGCTGGGTCTGCGGCGGGCCGGTTGCCGTGATCCGGGCGCTGCTGCAGGCAGTAGGCACGACCGGCACCATAGTCATGCCCGCTCATTCCACGGCCCTGTCTGACCCGGCGGGATGGGAGAATCCGCCGGTGCCGTCTGCCTGGCGGGAGACGATCCGAGCGACGATGCCGGCGTTCGACGCCGCCGTCACTCCCACGACCTTCATCGGCGTTATCCCGGAGTTATTCCGTACCTGGCCAGGTGCGGTTCGCAGCAATCATCCGTCCTGTTCGTTCGCGGCCCTCGGGCGGTACGCGGCACCGATCGTCGCCGCCCAGCGGCTTGAGGATCCGATGGGCGAAGGATCGCCTCTGTCGGTGGTCCACGACCTGGGTGGCCACGTCCTGCTCCTGGGGGTCGGGCGCAAGGTCGGGCACCGGAACAACACCATGCTGCATTTTGCCGAACGGCGCGCGCTCGGCGACGACCAGGAGAAGAAGCCGGCCGGCGCGCCGGTCCTGGTCGACGGGGTCAGGCGATTGGGTAAGTTACCGCGAGCCCGACATTGATGAACACGACTTCGATGAGGTAGGCGCTGCCTTCGAGCGGCAGGACACGACTACCCGCACCGGATTGGCCGGCCAAGCCTGTTGCACGCTGCTCTGCGCACAGGCGCTGGTAGGCTTCGCCGCCCCCTGGTTGGCGCAACACCGCGACGACGACTGACCGTCACAGTCGCCCATCCTCGTCACCCGACGCATCCCGGATCAGGTACAGTCACCGTCCTCCGCTCGCCCCACGGCGTCGCGCCGATTCGCTGTACGCATTCTATGGGCAGCGGAGGCCACCGGCTTGCCTGTGGCGCGCTGCTTGCAGACCATTGATCCGTGCGTCGTGTTGCCGCCACCCGCTTGTTGCTGCTGTTCGTCCTGGTCGTGGCCGGGGCGGGTTGCGCGGTCAACGACGAGAGGATAGCCCTTATCGGCTCGCGCGGGTTCGAGCCGGGTGAGTTCTTTACCCCGGCGCACATTGCCGTCGACGCTGCCGGCTTCCTGTACGTCGCCGACACGGACAACCACCGCGTGCAGAAGCTGACCGCGGACGGGGAGTTCGTGGATTCGTTCGGTTCCTGGGGATCGGAGCCGGGACAGTTCCTGGGGTTGAGCGGTGTCGCCGTCGCCGGCGACGGGGCCGTCTACACGGTGGAGTTCACCACCCACCGGGTGCAGAAGTTCAGCGCCGACGGCGAGTTGCTGACCACCTGGGGCGGCAACGGCAGCGGTCCGGGCGAGTTCGCCCGCCCGCGCGCGATCGCCGCGGCGCCGGACGGTGGCGTGTACGTGGCCGATACCGGCAACCATCGCATCCAGCGCTTCTCGGGCGACGGCGCCTTCCTCGCCACGTGGGGACGCGAGGGTCCGCGGCCCGGCGAGTTCCGGGAGGTGCGTGCCGTGGCCGTGGACTCGCTCGGCAACGTGTGGGTCGCGGACGCGCACAACCACCGGGTGCAGAAGTTCACCGCCGATGGCGAGTTCGTGGCCGAGTGGGGCGAGCGCGGGCGCACAACCGGCGCGTTCATCTTCCCCTCCGGCCTGGTGGTGGACGACCGTGACCGCGTGTACGTGGCCGACCGCTCCAACTACCGCATCCAGGTGATCGCGCCGGACGGCACCTTCGAGCCCGCCATCGCCGCCGGCTACGTCGGCCTGGGCCGGCGCGCCATCATCGGGCCGCTGGCGTGGGCGCCCGGCTCCCTGTACACCGCGGACCGCTACCACCACGTGGTGCTGCGCCACGACCTCGAGGCACCCGCGGCGCGATGATCGAGCCACTGTTCCGGCACCAGGTGCTGCCCTTCACGTGGGAGGCGTTCGGAGAACGATGATCGAGTTGCTGTTCCGGGGCGAAGTGCTGCTGTTCTCTGTTGGAGGGCTTGAGTCGCGATGATCGAGCTGCTGTTTCGGGGTGAGGTCTTGCTCTTTGCACTGCTGGTGGCGGCGCTGATCGCATCGCTGTCGGTGCACGAATTCGGCCACGCCTACGTGGCCAAGCTGAACGGCGACCGCACCGCCGAGTACGCCGGCCGGCTCACCCTCAACCCGGTGCGCCACATCGATCCTATGGGCCTGGCCATGGTGGTGCTGGTCGGCTTCGGCTACGCCCGCCCGGTGCCTACCGACCCGCGCAACTTCCGCACTCCGCGCGCCGACCTGTGGATTGCCGCAGCCGGCCCGGCCGCCAACCTGCTGCTCGCCGTGGTGACCTGGAACCTGTTCCTGCTGCTGCGCGCCGCCGGCGTGGACCTGTTCTTCAGCGAGGGGCCGGTGACCTTCTTCGTGCTGCTGGCGCGGGTCAACCTGCTGCTGATGCTGTTCAACCTGATCCCGCTCGGCCCGCTCGACGGCCACTACATCCTGCCCCACTTGCTGCCGGCGCGCGCCGCCGACGCCTACCGCCACTACAACGCGCGCTTCGGCTCCTACCTGCTGCTCGGGCTGATCCTGCTTGGCATCGTCGGCGTACCAGTGTTCTCCCGGCTGATGTCGCTCGCCGGCGCCCTGCTGCGCTACCTCACCTTCGTCCCGGTGGCCTGATAGCAGCCTAATGGTAGGGGTCGGCGGAGTCGCGCAGGCCGTCGCCGACGAAGTTGAAGCACAGCACGATCACGATCACCAGCAGCGCGGGCATCAGCATCCACGGGTGGGTGGTGAGGGTGGCCACGTTCTGGGCATCGATCAGCAGCGACCCGAGGCTCACCGCCGGTGGGCGAATGCCGAAACCGAGGAAACTCAGCGCGGTTTCGCCGAGGATCATGCCCGGGATGCGCAGCGACATGTCCACTACCAGGTAGCTGGTGAACGAGGGCAGCAGGTGCTCGCGGATGATCGGCATCTCGCGCTTGCCGGCGATGCGTGCGGCGAGCACGAAGTCGGCTTCGCGCACCTCCAGCAGCTTGCCGCGCACCACGCGCGCCAACCCGGTCCAGCCGATCAGCGACAGGATCACCGTGATGCCGAAGTAGACGGCAACGATCGACCAGGTCGCGGGCAGGGCGGCGCTCAGCGCCAGCCACAGCGGGATGGTGGGCACCGAGATCAGGATCTCCACCAGCCGCTGGATGGTGTTGTCCACCCAGCCGCCGAGATAGCCTGACAGGCCGCCGAGCAGGCAGCCGAGTATGAAGGCGATGAACACCCCTACCAGGCCGACGCTCAGCGAGATGCGCGACGCGATGATGATGCGCGACAACACGTCGCGACCGAGCCGCTCGGTACCGAGCAGGTACACGTAACCGCCCTCGTCGCGGGTGCCGAAAAAGTGCAGGTCGGTCTTGAACAGGCCCCACAGGCGGTACTCGCCGGCGCGCACGAACAGGCCGACGCGGAACCGCTGGCTCTCGTCGACCGTGAACTCCTCGCGGAAGGTCTCCGGGTTGCGCTCGGTGGTGTAGCCATACACGAAGGGCGCGGTGAGCCGGCCGTTCTCGAAGATCCGGATCCGCTGCGGCGGCGCGAAGCGCAGGTCGGTGTTGCGCAGCAGCTTGTCGTAGGGGGCGAAGAACTCGGCGAACGCCGCCAGGAGGTAGAGCACGGCGAGGATGCTCATGCCCAGCAACGCCAGGTGGTGGCGGCGGAACTTGCGCCACACCAATTGCCACTGGGAGGCGACGAAGTACTGCTCCTGCCGTTGGTCGGTGGCGGCGGTTTCCGGTACCGGCAGGTCGAGACCCGTGCTCACGCCGCCGCCTTGCGCTCCATCCGGATGCGCGGATCGACCACCGCCAGCAGCATGTCGGAGATCAGCGTCCCGATCACGACGAGCAGGCTCAGCACCATGATGATGCTGCCGGCCAGGTACATGTCCTGCTGCAGCAGGGCGGTGAGCAGCAGCGGCCCCACGGTGGGCAGACTCAGGACGACCGCGGTGACGGTCTCCCCGGAGATGATCTCCGGCAGCAGCCAGCCGATGGTGCTGACCAGGGGATTGACCGCGATCCGCACCGGGTACTTGAACAGCAAGCGCCCCTCTTCGACGCCCTTCGACCGCGCCGTGATCACGTATTGCTTGCGCAGCTCGTCGAGCATGGTGGCGCGCATGATGCGGATCAGCCCCGCAGTTCCGGCGGTGCCCACCACGATGATCGGCACCGGCAGGTGCTTGATCAGGTCCCACAGCTTGGCCAGGCTGAACGGCGCCGTCACCATCTCCGGCGAGTACAGGCCGCCGATGCTGACCCCCAGCCAGCGGCTGGCCAGGAACATCAGGATCAGGGCGAGCAGGAAGTTGGGCGTGGCCAGGCCGATGAAGCCGAGCGTCGACACCGAGTAGTCGGTCAGCGAGTACTGGTGGGTGGCGGCGTAGATGCCGATCGGGATCGCCACGGCAAAGGTGAACACCGTGGTGAGCAGCGTGATCATGGCGGTCAGCGGCACCCGTTCGCCGAGGATGTCGATCACCCTCTGTTGCGTGGCCAGCGATTTGCCCAGGTCAAGAGTGATCAGGTTGCCCATCCACTTGAAGTACTGGACCAGAACCGGCTGATTGAGCCCGTAGCGCGCCTCCAGGCCGGCCAGTTCCTCGCGGTCGGTCTCGATGCCGCGCTCGCGAAGCTGCTGGATGTAGATGTCGAGATAGTCGCCCGGCGGCGCCTGGATGATGACGAACGCCAGGATCGATATTCCCAGCAGGGTTACCAGCATGTAGCCGACGCGGCGTATGAAGTATTGAATCACGGCTCTTCGATCCCCGACAACGGGGAACCTTAGCGACGCACCCGGCCCCGGTCAACCAACCGAAGCAGTGCGGGCGGTGCCGCGCGGCTACTGCATGTACAGGCCGCTCAGGTGACGGGTTCGGCTCGGAATACCGGAATCCGGCGCGCGGTCTTGTTCTGGTAGTCGGTGTAGGGCGGGAAGGCGGCCTCGGCAAGGGCCCACAGCCTGGCCCGCTCCGGGTCATCATGCACCTCACGCGCCCGCATCTCCTGCACCGCCGTCGCATCGCGGATCGTCACCCCCGGGTTGGCGCGCAGGTTGTACACCCACACCGGGTTCTTGGGCGCGCCTCCCTGCGACCCGATCAGCACGTAACCGTCACCGTCCGCCACGCGCATCAACGGCGTCTTGCGGATGGCGCCGGTCTTGTTGCCGACATGGGTCACGATGATTACCGGCAACCCGGTATCGCGCAGGGTCAGCCCCTCGGTGCCGCCGCTGCCCTCGTACAACTCCACCTGGTCTCGCACCCACTGCGCCGGACTCGGAATGTACTCGCTCATGACGATTCTCCTCCTCTCGCTCTCTCTCAGGCGCGATGCTACCGCAATCGGGGTACGCGCGTCCGCGCCCGTGCCGGCGGCGACGTGTCGACAGGTTTACGGTGCGTACCATGCGGTGCCGGTGTTGCGGATGATCGGTTCGGCGGCGGCGGGGTCGTTCGCGGCGACGCGTACGCGCTTGCGGTCTATTGCCGGGGGCTGCCGGTGCCGGCCGCCGGCACCGGCTCCTGGCGCGCGTCCCGCTCCGGTAGTGGCTCTGTGGGCGGCTCCGGGCGCCACGGGCCCAACACCGCTCCTTCGATGCGCGACAGGCGACGGTCGATATCCGTCACGTCTCGCCTCAGATCGTTCAAGGCCGTTTCCATGCGGTCCATGCGCTGATCCATGCGGTCCATGCGGGCGTTCACGGTGGCCCGCGTGGTGCGGTGCGCGCCCAGCAACGCGAAGCCGAACGTCAGGATCGCGGCCAACAGCGTCACTCCGACGCCCAGCACCGCTAGGGTGTCGCCGCTCATGCCGTCATCACCTCATCACCCTGATGAGCACAGCATACACCGACTGGGGGGAGCGTCACGCCGGCCGCGGCGGCATCGGCGGCATCTCGGCACCGGCACGCACGGCGTCGCCAGGGACTACGCAGGGCCCATCCCCTACCGTGATATTCGCCGTGCGACAGTCAGGCATCGGCGGGTGCCACGGCAGCAATGAAGGCCTGCACCTCGGCAGCGAGCGGCTCGCGCACCGCGCGCGCGTCTTCGACAAGCAGGGCGGATCCTGCGCCGATCCAGTCCTCCGCCGTAGGCATGACGAAACACGTGGCGGAAGCCGCGCAACGAGTTGAGCGCGTTCAGGGTGCGATCCGAAATCACCCGCGGCCGCACCTTGTCGACGTCCATGGTCATGCGTCTGAGCAACTCGATGTGGTACCCGCCACCACCCTGAAGCTGATTCTCCTGAAGCTGATTCTCGAACGACGCCGCCACCAGCTCGAACAACTCCTCGATCGCGCCGTACAGGTTGTGAAGCTGGTAGCCCAGACTCTCCAGCCCTGCCACGGCGCTCTCCCGCTCGCGGTGGTCGATGCGCTCGTGGTTGAGCGCGATCCGCCGCAGTTGAGCACGCGCTTCGGCGGCGAAGACTACGTAGCGCGCCTCGTCCATGTCGTTCCGGTGCGCCGGATGCTCGCCGCGAAGTGGCAACGGTCGAGCTCTACCAGGTCGACTTCCCGGCACAGGGCAAGCTCCAGGCGGCCTTTGAGCGTGAAGTAGTCGCGCGCCGGAAGCTCGCCGACGGCGACATCGATGTCCGAATTGGCGTCGAAGCGGCCGGGGCGATCTATGGAGCCGAAGATGATCGCCTGCTCGACCGGCACCGGGGCAGCCTCCAGCGCCTGCACCAGGCGCGCTCTCATCGCCGTCCTGAACTGCTCGGCAGCGCGCCGCCGCCGCTCGATCGCCCGATCCAGAACATCGGTGGAGAACCGGGAACCCGCCACGCGATCAACCGTACCAGCAGCGCCCCACGCTCACAAGCTAACGCACTCACCCGCGGGCGGCGTCAATTCCGCCGGTACCAAGCGGCCTGGGCGGTGAACATACGATGGTACAGGCCACGGCGGGCGAGGAGTTGCTCGTGGGTGCCGTCTTCGACGATGCGCCCCCCGTCCAGCACCAGGATGCGGTCGGCCAGCCGCGCCGGCGCGGTGCGTAACGATGAGCGTGGGTCGGCCCCGCCTTTAGAACGGAACATCCTTCCAGTCGCCCGTGTCTTCGGGTCCTGGAACATCAGTGCGTCTCCCCTGCAAGCGGGTTCGATAGTCGGCCCACCAGCAAACGGCGCCGATCACCACCAATATCGTCGCGCAGGCCAGCAACACGGCGATCATCGTTTCTCTATCGGCAGGATGTAGCGTCTGACCACGACGAGCGGCTACAACCACCGCCGGCTCCATCGCCGATGCTCCGTGTTTGCTGTTTCCAGCGAGCTGGGAGTGCCAACTCCCGCCAAGCGGCTGTGCGGTGCCGGAGTTCGGCGAATACCTCCGCCGCGGGAACCAGTTCGCCGGCATCCGCTTGTGCGGTGGCGTTCTCCACCTGTTCCTGCACGTCACGAAGCTCCCCGGCCAGCGCTGCTTCGCGTTCGTCGAGCAAAGCCAGCGCCGCCTGGAGCACGTCATCGGCAGAACCATAGCGCCCAGAGGAGATCTTGCGGTTGATGTGCTCGTGGTTCCGAGGACTGATCTGGAGACGCATTGGCAGTTCAGGCTCCTGTCGCATCCTTTGTAGCGCGAACATGCATCGATGGCAACTGACGCTGGCGCACTACGGAGGGGTGCGAAAGATGAGGGCCGGCCATTTGGCGGCCGGCCCTCATCGTCAGGTTGCGGGAAAGGCTATTCGCGGTCGAACCAGAGTTGGTCGGCCCAGTACATCAGGTTGCCCTTCCAGTCGGTGTTGGAGACCGGGAACTCGGTCGGCACGTTGCGCAGGTCCTGGCTGGTGAGCAGGACCGCGGGCGCCTCGCCGACGGTGCCGATGACGAACACGTTGTCGCCGGTCCAGTCGTACATCTTCTGCGCGATCTCGACCCATTCGGGGGTGCCGAATTCGGATGCCCCGAAATCGCGCTGCCACTGGAAGTAGCGCTTCCACTCCTCGGGCGGCTCGGTGCCGGGCAACTCGCCGCCGTAGTCCTCCAGCTTGCGCTCGCCGCGTTCGATCGCCACGCGCGCGGTCTCCCAGATGTCGTAGCTGCCGGCCATGTTGAAGTCGCCGTGCAGGCCGACGCCGCCGGAACCGGCACCGTCGTTGATCCAGTTCCAGAACTCGGTGATGGCGTCGATGACGCCCGGCTGCAGCATGAACTCGTCCTGTTCGCGGTTCTCGCCCCAGGCGGCGTTGTCCACCAGGCGCGGCACCACGCGCAGTCCGACATCGCCCCATTGCGCGATCTCGATCTCGAACAGCTTGCTGATGTCCACCGAACCGCCGGTGCGGGCGGCAACCTGGATGGTCAGGTTGGAGCCGTCCGGGAAGGTCCGGAAGCCGTCGCGGTCGCGCCCGTCGAGGCCGACCTCGTCGAGGAGCTGGTTGGCCAGATCGGGATCGTAGGTGGCCCACAGGGTCTGCCACTCGGGTCGGTAGAAGCGGGCGTCGGAGTGGATGGTGGCCGCGGTCGGGCGGCCGAGACCGAGGAAGTACACCTCGTTCAGTTCGTCGCGGTCGAGCGCCACCGACATGGCGCGCCGGAAACGCACGTCGTGGAACAGGGCACGGTACTTCTCATCCTTGTAGGTGGGGTTGAAGCCGAATGCGCGGCCCACGTCGACACCGGGAACGAGCGTGATCTTGTAGTTGCCGCGATCCTCGTTCTCCTTGTAGTCGGGCAGCGACGCGAAGTTGGTCTGCGCGATGGCCCAGTCCACCTCGCCGGCGATCGCCTTGAGGTTGAACACCTCCACGTCGGCGTTGGGCGTGGACAGCACGCGGTCGATGTAGGGAAGCTGCTGGCCGGCCGGGTCGACCTTCCAGAAGTAGGCGTTGCGCTCCCAGATCTCCGCCTGCGCGCCGATCTCCTTGGGCACCCACGGGAACATGGTGGGCGTCTCCAGCAGGCCGACGCCGACCACGATGTCCCAGTGCGCGACCACCGCCTCGGCCCAGGTCTCGAAACCCTCTTCCTCGGCCAGCTTCTGGGCGTCCGAGTTGTAGCGGATGTGCCACTGCTTCAGGAACGTGCTCGGCGCGTACTGCACGTAGTTGCCGCCCTTCCAGGTGGTCCAGCCGGGAATAATAACGTGGTCCCGGGCCGACAGGTTGAACTGCAGCGTGTAGTCGTCGATCTTGGTGAGGCTGGTCGCGGTGGGCGGCGTCTCGTTGGGGCGCCAGCCGGGATCGACGCGGTCATCCCAGCGCAGGTCCTCCATCACGAACATGATGTCGTCGACGATGAACGGGTCGCCGTTGGACCACTTGGTACCGGGGCGCAGCTCCAGGGTCACCGTGAGGCCGTCGGCCGACACGTCGTAGCCCTTGGCGATGTTGGGCAGGATCTCGCGCGTCTCCTGGTGCATCTTGAGCAGATAGATGTCCACCTCCTGGTTGGTCATCTCGTGGCCGCGCCGGTTCATCGCACCGGTGGCGTCCGACACCCGCAGCGTGCCGCCGTACTTGCCGACGCCGTCGGCGAGCATTTCCTGCACCACCGGATCGGCGGCGATGCGCTCCTCCAGCGGCGGCAACTCGCCGGCCGCCACCATGGCCGCCAGCATCGGCGCCTCGCTGAACTGGCCGGGTGCCGCCATCGCGACGGCGCCGGAACTGGCCGTCCCGCTGTCGGACTCGCCGCCGGCCATCAGCATCGCCGGCGCCGCCATTACCAGGCCGAGCGCCAGCAATCGATTCATGAATAGAGTCACTTCATCTTCCTCCTTCCAAACCTCTGTTTATTGGAATTGCGTGACAGGCTACCATACCGACGCTTTGGATACTGGGTCAACCTTCCGTCCATTCGTCTTCTTCGCCCCGCCAGCGCTGCTGGCGCTCGCCGCGGTGCTGAGCCTCGGTGGGTGCGCCTCTCTGGCGGACGTGCTGGCGGGCCACGCCCCGGTGAGCGTGGAGACGGTCCCGCTCGCCGCCGGACAGTGCAGCGGCACGTTCGTCGCCGCCGACCTGCCGCACGAAATCGAGGTGGACTCGCCACGGGTGTTCAACTACGACTCGCTCGGCGCCGGCCTGGCCGCCGGAGACCTGGACAACGACGGCGACGTCGACCTGGTGCTGGCCAACCTGGACGGACCGACCGCCCTGCTGTGGAACGAAACCATGCCCGGCGGTGCGCCGCGGTTCCGGCGCACGGACCTGACCGGCGCCGAGGACAGCAAGCCCACCAGCGCCATCGTGGCGGTCGATACCGACGGCGACGGCTGGCTCGACCTGGCCGTGACCCACACCAACCGCCCGCCCGCCCTGTGGCGCAACACGCCGGCGGATGACGGCTCCGGCGGTGCCGCCGGCAGCGGGCGCCGGTTCGTGCGCGACCCCGACTTCGGCGCCGGCTACTTCGCGCACGTGATGGACTGGAGCGACCTGGACGGCGACGGCGACCTGGACATCGTCACCGCCACCTACGACTACCTGCTGGCCAAGGAATTCGACGGCTTCATCCCGGGCGGCGGCGTGGCCTACTACGAGAACCGCAACCCCGGACTGCTGCCGGCGCTGCTGGTCTCGGGCGCCGACGCGCTGGCGGTGCTGGTGACCGACCTGGACGGTGACGGCGTGCGCGAGATCGTGATCGGCAACGACTACGCGCGCCCCGACTACGTGTTCACCCGCGACCCCGCGGCGCCGATGGGCTGGGCGCAGGTGGAGCCGTTCGCCGCCACGCCCACCAACACGATGAGCTACGACGCCGGCGACGTGGACAACGACGGCCGCTTCGAGCTGTTCGCCGCCGACATGAAGCCGTACCGCGACGACGCCGAGACGCACGATGCATGGGGCGACCTGGGCACCGCCAGTCCGCCGGACGAGGTGCAGGTGAACGCCAACGTGCTGCTGGCGGCCGGCGCCGACGGCGGCTACCGGGACCGGGCGGAAGCGGCCGGGGTGGATGCCACCGGCTGGAGCTGGTCGGCCAAGTTCGGCGACCTGGACGGCGACGGCTTCCTGGACCTGTACGTCGTCAACGGCGTGATCACCGTGGAGGTGTTCGGCCACCTGCCGGGCGACGAGCTGGTGGAGGAGAACCAGGCGCTGCGCGGGGCCGGCGACGGCACCTTCGTGACGGTGCCGGAGTGGGGCCTGGACAGCACGCGCAGCGGGCGCGGCATGAGCATGGCGGACCTGGACGGCGACGGCGACCTGGACATCGTGGTGAGCAACCTGCGCGCCGCGTCGCAGGTGTTCGAGAACCGCCTGTGCGAGGGCGGCGGCCACCTGCTGGTCGACCTGCGCCGGCCCGGCACCGCCAATACCCACGCGCTCGGCGCCGGGGTGGTGCTGACCACCGCGGCGGGGGTAGAGATACGGCGCGAGGTGCGCGCGCAGAGCGGCTACCTGTCGGGAGACACCAGCCGGCTGCACTTCGGCATCCCCGCCGGCGACGCCCCCGCGGCGCTGGCGATCACTTGGCCGGACGGCGAGCGCTCGGTGGTGCGCGACCTCGCGCCGGCGACGCGGGTGACCGTGACGCGCCGGTGACCGTCACGTTCCGCCCGGCCGGCGCGAAGGCAACCCCGACCGCCGAGCCGGCGGCCCGCGGCGTGCGCGCAACCACTGTCCTGCTGGCGGCGCTGACGGTGTTGGCAGCGTGCGCATCCGATCCGCCGCCGCTCGTCGTTTCCACGCTACCGCCGGCCGCGCCGCCGCCCTACACGGTCACCCCGCTGGCCGAGCCGGCGGCGTGCGACGGCGGCTTTGGCGCCATCGACCTGGAGCACCGCATCGAGTGGCTCGGCGGGCGCATCACCAATTTCGACACCATCGGCTCCGGCCTGGCCGTGGGCGACCTGGACAATGACGGCGACCTGGACCTGGTGCTGGCCAACCTGGCGCGCCCGAGCACGGTGTACTGGAACGAGGGCGGCATGCGATTCCGCGCCGAGCCGCTGGCCACCGGCGCCGCGCGGGCAGTCAACGCCATCGACTTCGACGGCGACGGCTGGCTCGACCTGGCCTTTACCCACCCGGGCGCGCCGCCGTCGCTGTGGCTCAGCCTGGGGGCGGCCGGCCCCGGCGCCGCCGCCTACGACCGGTACCACCGCGTGGCCCGCCTCGGCGCCGGCTACATCGCCAACGCCATGGGCTGGGGCGACCTGGACGGCGACGGCGACCTGGACCTGGTGACCGGCAGCTACAACAGCGAGCTGCCCGACCTGGGCGGCGGTTTCGCCCTCGGCGGCGGCGTGGCCTACTACGAAAACCGCGACGGCAGCCTGCACCTCACCCTGCTCGGCAAGACGGCCGAGGCGCTGGCAGTGCTGCTCACCGACCTGAACGGCGACCGGCTCCCCGACATCATCATCGGCAACGACTACGACCACCCGGACCAGGTGTTCCTGCGCGCGCCGGACGCCGAGCACGGCTGGCGGGAAGCGGCGCCGTTCCGCGCCACCGCCACCAACACCATGAGCTACGACGCCGGCGACATCGACAACGACGGCCGCGACGAACTGTTCGTGGCGGACATGAAGCCCTACCGGCGCGACCCGGAGGTGAGCTACGCGTGGGAGCGGATCACCATCCTGCCGCCGCCCGACGACGTGCAGGCCAACGAAAACGTGCTGCTGCTGCCGGAACCCGATGCCGGCGCCGGCGGGGCCGTGGCATTCGACAACGCGGCCCCGGAGCGCGGCGTGGACGCCACCGGCTGGACCTGGTCGGCCAAGTTCGGCGACCTGGACAGCGACGGCTTCCTGGACCTGTACGCGGTGAACGGCATGATCGACGCGTTGGTATTTGGACATCTGCCCGATGACGAGTTGGTGGAGCAGAACCAGGCGCTGCGCAACCGCGGCGACGGCAGCTTCGCCCCGGCGCCGGAGTGGCGGCTGGGCAGCGAGCGCAGCGGGCGCGGCATGAGCATGGCGGACCTGGACGGCGACGGCGACCTGGACGTGGTAGTGAGCAACATGCGCGAACCGTCGCAGGTGTTCGAGAACCGCGTCTGCGGCGGCGCCAACCTGCTGGTCGACCTGCGCCAGCCCGGCACCGGCAACACGCACGCCATCGGCGCCCAGGTGCGGCTGGTGGGCGAACTCGGCGGGGCGCCGCTGCAGTTGACCCGCGAAGTGCGGTCGCAGAGCGGCTACTTCTCCGGCGACACCAGCCGGCTTCACTTCGGAGTGCCGCGCGGCGCCACCCTCATCCGCCTGGAAATCCGCTGGCCGGACGGCACCCGCTCGCTCATTCCGGCGCCGACGGCCGGGACGCTGATCGCGGCCATCCATCCCGCCCCGCGGTAGCGGACCCGCACCCCCGAACCCTCCCGGCGCCCGCCGCGCCGTGGCGCTGTCGTGCCCGCCGGCGCGCCGAGGCCGCCGCCGTTGCTCTCGCCGCATCGACAGCCGCCCGCTACCGCCGCCCACGCGCTCGCCCGCCGGCAGGCGCCGGTGCCAGCCCCGCCACGCCTGCATCTCCCCGCCGACGTGGTCAACCCCGCGTGGCGGTCGCCAAGCCGTCACCGCCGGCTGTGGGGCCGTGCGTCAGCCTTCGGGAGCGGCGGCGGCGGGCTCCGACGCGAGTTCCGCCAGCACCTGGGCGGTGTGCTCGCCGAGCCGGGGCGCCGGCGGGCGCCGGCCTTCCGCCGCGACGCCGGTGAACTTGAGCGGCGAGCCGGGCACCAGGAAGCGCTGCAGCCCGGCTACCGGCACCAGCATGCCGCGGGCGGCGATCTGAGGGTCTTCGAACAGGTCGGCGATGGTGTTCACCGGCGCGGCCGGCACGCCGGCGGCGGCCAGCCGCTCGAGCCAGTGTGCACCGGGGCGGCGGCGCAGGGCCGACTCCAGTTCATCCTTCAGCGCCGCCACGTGCTCGTTGCGCGCCGCGTTGCTGGCGAAACGGCGGTCGGCAGGCAGGTCGCCGCGCCCGACCACCGCGCACAGGCTGGCGAACAGGCGGTCGTTGCCGGCTGCGACCACGATCTCCTGGTCCGCCGTGGCGTAGGCCTCGAACGGGGTGATCGAGGGGTGGCGGGTACCGAGGGGGGCCGGCACCGCACCGGTGACCTGGTAACGGGCCACGGCGTTCTCCAGCACCGAGACGGTGGCGTCGAGCATGCCCAGGTCGAGCACCGCGCCGTGCCCCGAGTGCGCGCGCTGCGCCAGCGCCGCCACGATGCCGACCGCGGCGTACAGCCCGCTGACGATGTCGGCGATCGACGTGCCGACCCGCACCCGCTGCCCGTGCGGAACCGATCCGGAGGGCGGCATTGCGGAGGCCGCCGCGGTCGGCGTCTCCGCGCCACCGGCCGGGTCCGGCGCGGCACCGGCCGGTGCTACCGGCTCCGTGCCGGTGATCGACATCAGTCCGGACAGCGCCTGAATGATCATGTCGTAGGCGGGTCGCTGAGCGGCCGGACCGGTGGCGCCGAAGCCGCTGATGGCGGCGTACACCAGGCGCGGGTTGAGCGCCAGCAGACGGTCGGCGGGAAACCCCAGCTTCGCCAGCGTACCGGGACGGAAGTTCTCGACCAGCACGTCGGCGCGGCGGATCAGCCCGGCCAGCGCACTGCTGCCCGGCTCCTCCTTGAGGTCGAGCACCACGGACCGCTTGCCGCAGTTCAGGCTGGTGAAGTAGGCGGACTCACCGCGTCCGCCGCCATCCCCACTGGCGAGAAAGGGCCCGAACCCGCGCGCTTCATCGCCCTGCGGAGGCTCCACCTTGATCACCTCGGCGCCGAGATCGCGCAGCACCATGGTGCAGTAGGGTCCGGCCAGGACGCGGGTCAGGTCGAGCACGGTGATGCCGCTCAGCGGGGGCGACGCAGCAGCCATTGCCGCCACCCTACCGCCATTCGCCCGCGGCCGTCGACGGCGGCTACCCCTGCTCTACCCCGCTTTCCGCGCCGCCGGTACAATTGCTGCGATGAGCGAGCGATTGCGCATTACCGATGTCGTACGGGTGCGGCTACGGGAACTGGGTACCGTCGGCGAGATCGAGCCGGCGTGGAGTCCGGGGAGCGTGAATCGCGTGGTGCGCGGCGGCGGCGCGTACCTGGAGGTGCGTACCGATGCCGGCGTCACCGGCATCGGCCCCGACGTGGCTGCCGACGTGGTGGCGGCGGCGAAGCCGCACCTGGTCGGTGCCGACCACTACCGGCACCTGTTCGCCACCCTGGCCGAGCCGCCCGGGGTCGGTCCCGGCGGCTGCATGCCCGTGCCCACCACTCCCGGGCTGGGCGTCGGCATCGATCCCGAGGTCGTGGCGTAAGTGCCCGTGCATGTTATGCTGGCGGACAGTATGCGATCACGCGCGCGCGGCGGTACCTTAGTCGCAGGAAGCCCCAAGTCATGACCTTCGCACTCCTGGGCGGCGTAATCATTGCCATCTACATTCTGTACCGCACCTTCCGCAAGAAGCCGGACCCGCCCCCCACCCCCGCCGCCGACCCCGATGCCGGCGCAGCCTCCGCGACCGCGCCGGCGCCGGACGCTGCCGCGGCAACCGCCGCCGAAGCCGGCGGCGAAGATCCCGAGTCCGGCGTCACGCCGTTCGTGACCGCCGACGTGGTCCCCGACGAGCCGAGCGTGAACAAGCAGGAGCTGGTCGAGATGATCGACTCGCTCATTGAACAGTACGAAGAGGAAATCCGGGAGATGACGCCGGCCCAGGTCAGGCAAAAGAAGGCGTCGTGGGAACAGATCGAGAACCTGCAGCAGATCACCCAGATCGAGTTCGCGGAAGAGGTGATCGAACGATTCTGGGGCTACCGGAAGGGCAGCACCCCGGAGATTTCCAACGTCAAGAAATTGTCGCTCGGGCGCGGCGTTTGGTATACTACGCGTCTACCGGGGAACGAATAACGAGCTTCCGGTCCGATCGGCGGGACGCTCCGGCGGACACCGGCCGGAAGCTCCGGCGGCAGTTCAGAATCCCCGGACCGGCACAAGCAAAGGCCACAAGAGGCAGCACGCATGCAGCAGGATATTCATCCCAAGTACCACTTCGTGGTGTTCAAGGACACCTCTTCCGACTTCGAGTTCCTGAGCCGTTCCACCCAGTCGTCGAAGGAAAGGATCACTTGGCAGGACGGTAAGGAGTATCCACTGATCAATATCGAGATCTCCAGCGCATCGCACCCGTTCTATACCGGCAAGCAGACGCTGGTCGACAGCGCGGGCCGCATCGAGAAGTTTCGCCGCCGCTACGGTCTGCGCGGTTCCTGACGTTCCCGCCACGTCCTCCAGGTTGGCCGTGGCGCCGTCGCAGCTTGGCTGCGGAGCCATCGCCGCCGAACATTGAGAGTAACTCGTTCGCGCTGGGGGCCTCGTGCGTACTCACACCGATTCCATTGACTCGTTCGCTACCGATACGGGCGCCGGCATCCGCCGCACCGTCCGGGACGCCATCGTCCCGGCGCCCGATCCGCTGACCGCCGGCGCCGAACGCGCCTACCGGGTCAGCGGGGGCAAGCCGCTGCACGGCGAGCTGGCGGTCGCCGGAGCCAAGAACGCGGCGCCGAAGATGATCATCGCCGCGCTGCTGGCGCCGCAGCCGAGTGTGCTTGAGAACGTGCCGCGCATCGGCGAAGTGCAACTGACCCTGCGCATCTGCGCCGCTCTCGGGGTGCGCTGGCGGTGGCTCGACGCGTCCACGCTGGAAGTCGACCCCTCCACCGTCAACGGCTGGCGCATACCGGCCGACGTGAGTCCCGAACACCGCTCCTGCATGCTGTTCATCGCGGCGCTGCTGCACCGGACCGGTCGCGCGCAGATCGCCGCCATCGGGGGCGACGCCATCGGTGCCCGTCCCATCGACTTTCACCTGCACGCGCTGCGTCTCCTGGGCGTCGACATCGAGCGCGACGGGGTCATTACCCGGTTTCGCGGAGACGTGCTGCGTGGTGCCGACATCCGGCTCGCCTACCCGAGTGTCGGCGCCACCGAGCAGGTTCTGGTCGCGGCCGCGGGGGCGATGGGGCGGACGATGCTGCGCAACGCCGCCATCGAGCCGGAGATCGGCAATCTGGTCGGCCTGCTGCGCGCCATGGGGGCGCGCATCGAGCACGCGGGCGGGCGCACCTGGGTAATCGACGGCGTGGCGTCCCTGCACGGGGCCCGGCACCGGATCATCGGCGATCGCCTGGAGGCGGCCTCCTACGCGGCGGCAGCGGTCGCCACCGGCGGCGACCTGTTCGTGCGCGGCGCCGAACCCGCCCACCTGCGCTCCTTCCTGGCCGTGCTGCGCAGCGTGGGTGGAACCTGCGACGCGGATGCCGCCGGCATCCGGTTCCGCGCCCCGCGCCGGCTCCGACCGGTAACGGTGGAAACGGCGCCGCACCCCGGATTCATGACCGACTGGCAGCCGCCCCTGGTGGTGCTGCTCACCCAGGCCGACGGCGTATCGATCATTCACGAGACCGTCTACGAGCGGCGGCTCGGGTATGCCGACGCGCTCGGCGAGATGGGCGCCGCGGTGGACCTGAGCACCGAGTGTCTGGGCAGCGCCGCGTGCCGGTTCCGCGGCCGGGGCTGCTACCATAGCGCGGTGATTTCCGGTCCCACCCCGCTGGTTGCGGGTGAGCTCGAGGTGCCCGACCTGCGCGCCGGGTTCGCCTACCTGCTTGCCGCCCTGGTGGCGGACGGGGAGAGCACGCTCACCCAGGTCGGCAACATCGAGCGTGGCTACCAGTCGGTGCTCGCCAAGATCCGCACGCTCGGCGGGCAGATCGAGGAACGGATGCTGGAACCGGCAACCGCGCAGCCAGCCACCGCTTAGCAACCCGTGGCGGCACACCGGCTGCACTCGAGCGATGGGTCTGTCCGGTCACTCGGTGCCATGGCAGACGACGAACACCGTTTCCCAAGCATCGCCGGCCAGCCGGCTCTCTCGGACCAGGCATCCCCGATGGCCCGGGCGCCTGTCGGACGGAGCCCACGCTGGACATGAGACGCCGCACCCTCCGCTGGCGCGCCAGACTGCGCAGCGTCATCTTTCTTTCCGACTCGCGCGCCGGCAAGGGCTTCGACATCGCGGTCATCGCCACCATCATCGCCAGCGTGGCGGTGGTGCTGCTGGAGAGCTCACGCCCGGTGGAATCGCTGCTCGGCCCCGTGCTGCGCGTGGCCGAGTGGTGCTTTACCGTCCTGTTCATGGCCGAGTACTTCCTGCGGCTGGTGACCGTTCGCCGCCCGCTGCACTATGCGCGCAGCTTCTTCGGAATCATCGACCTGCTCGCGGTGCTGCCGGCGTTCGTCGCCCTGCTGCTGCCGGGCACGCACTACCTGGCGGTCCTGCGCCTGCTGCGCGTCCTGCGCGTGTTCCGCGTCCTGAAGCTGGTGCCCTACATGAAAGAAGCCGTGGTCATCCTGGACGCGCTGCGCGCCAGCCGCCGCAAGATCACCGTGTTCCTGTTCGCGGTGCTTATCATGGCGGTGATTCTCGGCTCGCTGATCTACGTCATCGAGGGGGAAGAGCACGGCTTTACCAGCATCCCGCGCAGCATGTACTGGACCATCGTGACCCTCACCACGGTCGGGTATGGCGACTTGACGCCCCGTACCGGGCTCGGGCAAGTCCTGGCCGCGATCATCATGGTGATGGGCTATGGGATCATCGCGGTCCCGACCGGCCTGGTCACCGCGGAGGTAGTGTCGCAGACGTTTCGCGTACGCGACCGGCGCCACTGCCGGGCGTGCGGACGATCGGGTCATCAACCCGACGCCGGCTACTGCCGGCACTGCGGACACGCACTGCAAGAGCGGTGAGCCACGCCAATATCCCCAGTATCCTGCCGCCTGCTGACGCGGGCCGAGCTATCCTGTATAGTGCCGCCGTTGGCCGCGCCCGCAGTTGCGGGTGACGGACGCCACACTTGACACAGGAGGCCTGGTTCAATGGCTGACATTCTGATCGTTACTTCCAAGGTCAAGAACTACATCAAGGAGAAGGGCGGTATGAACACAGCCGCGTCGGTCGCAGAAGCGCTGTCGGACAAGGTGCGCGCGGTGTGCGACGAAGCGATGGAAAGCGCGCGCGCCGCCAAGCGCAAGACCGTCCGCGGCACCGACGTCACCTGATCGCGACCTGATCCGTCCCCACGACGCACGCTTCCTTCACGTTTCCGGGTAGTGGTCCACCCGTATCCCGGCTAGCAGTTCCTCGCGAACCTCGGCCGCAACCGACAACGAGCCGGTTGCGAGCAGGAGGGTGTCCGCGCGGGCGGTGGCCATGAGCCGGCGCACCGTGCCGCCCACCGAATGCGCTCCGGCACTGGCCGGAATTCCGGCGGCCCGCAGGGTTGCCGCCAACTCCTCGGCGGGCAGCGAGCGCGGGTGGCGCGTCTGCACGGCCACGACGGAATCTGCAAGTGCGTGCAGGCGGCGGAGCGTGGCGACGGCCTGGTGTCCGCGCTGGGCGCCTACCAGCGCCGTCACCCTCCTGCCGGTCCGAGTGCCGCTCCCGGCAGACGACTCCGGTGCACTCGCTGCCAGGATTTCCGCCGTTGGGGAGCGTGCGCCCGTGTCGGTCCACAGCCGGCGCAATTCGGCGACCAGGCAATCCATGGCGCGTGCGCAATGGGCGCCGTCGACCAGCACCGGGACCGGGCCGCGGCACACCAGCTCGAGCCGGCCCGGCCAGGTGACGCCTCCCAGACCGCGGCACATCGCGTCGGCGGACAACGGAGCGCCCTGGTCGATGAGCCGCTCCGCCGCCGTGATGGCGACGGCCGCGTTCTCGCGCTGCGCGAGGCCGCGCAACGGCAGCGCAACCCGGTACTTGCCGTGGCGGCCGCGCCAGCACAGGTCCTGATGGGAGTCCTCCAGGGCGGGGGCTTGCGTCGGCTGCGCCGGGCGTGCAACCGCCGCCAGCGGTGAACCGAGGGTGGTCGCCTCGCGCGCGAGCACGGCATGCACGGCAGGGCGCTGCGGCGCCACGACCACCGGGACCCCCGGCTTGATGATGCCTGCCTTGGCGTGGGCGATCTCGCGCAGGGTGGTGCCGAGAGCGGGCACGTGATCGCGGCTGATATTGGTAATGACCGACAGCACGGGTTGCACGATATTGGTGGTGTCATGGCGTCCGCCGACGAACGCCTCCACGACCTGGTATGCCGCTCCCGTTTCGCGGAAGAAGTGGAACGCCATGGCCGTCAGCACCTCCAGCGTGGTCACGGCGCCGCGCTCGCCGGGCAGCGCAGGATCGCGCGCGACCGCCTGCGCCGCCTGCCAGACGCGCGCGAACAGGCCGGCGAACTGCTCGCGGGTGACCGGGTCCGGCCCGATGCGGATGCGCTCGACCACCGAGTGCAGGTGAGGAGAGGTGAACAGACCGACACGCAGTCCGGCGCCGTGCAGCATGGCGGCGAGCATGGCGGCGGTGGAGCCCTTGCCGTTGGTGCCGGCGACGTGGATCGTGGGCACCGCCAGGTGAGGGTCGTGCAGTTGGCGCAGCAAGGCGCGCATGCGCTGCGCGCGGTAGTGGTGGCGCTCCCCCGGCGGCGCGGGCCGGCGCAGATCGGTCAGCCCCATCAGTCGTTCAACCGCCGCCTCGAAGGCCCCGCCACGCGCCACGGCAGGATCGTAGACGCGCGCCGAATCGGCTGTAAAGGGCGCTCCGCGCCGGGCGGCGAGCCATGGTAGGGCCGGTATGCAAGGATCGCGGCTGGCTGCGGCGCACCGGCTATCCGGGACGCGGGCTGGTGGTCGGCTGCACGGCCGACGGCGCGGCCGGCGTGCAACTCTACTGGACCATGGGGCGCAGCGCGGGAAGCCGCAACCGGCGCCTGGTGCGCGAGCCGGACGGCAGCGTGCGGGTGGTGGTTGCCGACGCCGCGGCGGGAGTGCAGCGCGGCGACCCGAGCCTGCTGCTGTACCGGGCGCTGTGCGCCGTGCGGCACGGCGACGGACGCGTCACGCACGTGGTGGGCAACGGCGACCAGACCGACACGATCGCCGCGGGCCTGGCCGGTGGCGAGTCGTTCAGCGCCGCGTTCTCGCGCCGCGACGTGGAACCGGACGCCCCCCACTACACGGCGCGCATCGCCGGCGCGCTGACCGTGGGCGGCTCGGGGGGCGTGCAGTGCTGCGAGCTGGCGATCGTGAAGACGGCCGGCGGCGCGCCGCCGCACACCAGCCACCAGCACTTCAGGTACCGCGGCGTGCGCCCCGGCTGGGGGTACTGCATCACCACCTACGAGGGGGACGGCATACCGCTGCCGCCGTTCGCCGGCGAGCCGTTTCCGCTGCCGGTGGCCTCGGACCCGCGCCGGGCCGTGGCGGAGCTGTGGGACCTGCTCGACCGCGACAACCGGGTGTCCGCGGCCGCGAAGTTCATCGACCGCGCCGGCGGCGCGGTGCGCATCGAGCTGATCAACCGCAACCGCGGCGGCGGGGAGAACGGATCGTGACCGGCGCGCCCGGTCCGCTGTCGCCGGCGCCCGACCCATGCGCCGGTCGGCCGCGACCGCGGCGACGGGGGAGGCGCCTGATGGGCGAGCCGAGGCGCTGCCCCTGGTGCGCGGGCGATGCATTGATGCAGGCCTATCACGACTGCGAGTGGGGCACGCCGGTGTGGGACGACGACCGCCTCCAGTTCGAGTTCCTGACCCTGGAAGGGGCGCAGGCGGGCCTGAGCTGGCGTACCATTCTGCACAAGCGCGCCGGCTACCGCCGCGCCTACTACGACTTCGCGGTCACGCGCGTGGCCCGCTTCGGCGCCGCCGAACGCGCAGCCCTGCTTCAGAACCGGGAAATCGTGCGCAACCGGCTCAAGATCGACGCGTCGATCGCCAACGCGCGCGCCTTTCTGGCCGTACAGGAACAGTTCGGCAGCTTCAGCGCCTACCTGTGGCGCTTCGTCGACGGGGCGCCGGTAGTGGGCGGCTGGCGCGGCGAGGACGAGGTTCCCGCGCAGACCGGGTTGTCGCAGCGCGTGAGCCGGGACCTCAAGGCGCGCGGATTTCGCTTCGTCGGCCCGACAATCGTATACTCGCACCTGCAAGCGGTGGGCTTGGTAAACGACCACCTGCGCGATTGCTTCCGCTTCGTCGAACTTGCCGCAGCAGCCGGGAACCGCCCGGCATCGCACCCCGGCGCGCCGGCCGGGCCCTCCCCATCAACCGCCCGCTCCGATGCGGACCGGCGCAGCGCCGCGCCCCACGAGAGGGCGCGAGTCTCAACCAACAAGAGGAACACATGAGTACCAGCACAACTGCCGAGCGGCGTCTGGCCGTCCTGATCGACGGCGACAACGCGCAGGCATCGCAAATCGAACACGTCATGAAGGAAGTCGTGAAATTCGGCGTCGTGACCATTCGCCGCATCTACGGCGACTGGACCACCACGCAACTCGAATCCTGGAAGAAGAAGCTGCCGGTGCACGCCATCCAGCCGGTGCAGCAGTTCAGCAACACGGTGGGCAAGAACGCTACCGACTCGGCGATGATCATCGATGCGATGGACATACTGTACAGCAACCACGTCGGAGGGTTCATCATCGTATCGAGCGACAGCGACTACACGAAACTGGCAATCCGCCTGCGCGAGGCCGGGATGGAGGTGATCGGGATCGGCAAGCACCACACGCCGAAGCCGTTCGTGAACGCCTGCAACGAATTCCGCTACGTCGAGAACATCATGAAGAGCTACGAGAGCGACAGCCGGCGGCGGCGTTCCCGGCGCCGGGATGGCCGCAGCGGCGATGGCGCCGGGTCCGCCGCCGGGGCAGGCAGTACCGACGGTTCCGGCAACGGTGCAGGCAGCGCCGAAACGACGGCAGCGAACGAAAGCAACGGGTTCGAGGACGCCGACCTGGTCTCCATCGTGACCGAGGCGCACGAGATGGTGGACCAGGAGTCGGCGTGGGTGGACCTGCGCAAGATCGCCAACAATCTCAAGAAGCTCGATCCGGCGTTCGACCCGCGCACCTACGGTTCCTCCAAGCTGGTCAAGGTGATCGCCGCGCGGCAGGACGCCTTCGAGGTAAAGCGCGACCGGATCCGCCACCGCATCATGGTCCGCATCAAGGACTGACCGCTGAGCGAGTCGGCCGCCGGATCCGCCGGCGCAGGCATGAGCTACGCCGCGGCGGGGGTGGACATTGCCGCCGCGGACGCCGCCAAGCGCGACATGGCACGGCTGCTCGCGCCGCGCGATCCGCGCATCCTGAACGGGGTCGGTCCGTTCGCCACCCTGATCGACGCGACGTTTCCCGAGTACCGGCACCCGGTGATCGTGTTCAAGACCGAGGAGCCGGGCACCAAGCAGAAGCTGGCCGTGGCGCACGGAGCCTACCGGTCGCTGTGCTTCGACCTCGTGAACCACCTGGTCAACGACATCGTGGTGATGGGCGCGGCGCCGGTCGCGGTGCAGGACGCGATCATCTGCGGTTCGCTGCAACCCGAGGCGGTCGCCGCGCTGGTGGCCGGGCTGGCCGAGGCGTGCCGGGCGCAGGAGTGCAGCCTGACCGGCGGCGAGACCTCCGAGCAGCCGGGCGTGCTGGAGCCGGGCACCTACGTGCTGGCCGCGAGCGTGGTGGGCGTGGTGGAGTACTCCAAGGTGATCGACGGCAGCCGGATCGGCGCCGGCGATACGGTGCTGGCGCTGGCCTCAAGCGGCGTGCACACCAACGGCTACTCGCTGGTACGCCGGCTGCTGGACGCGGATCCGTCCCTCGCCGGGCGGACGCTGGGCAAGAGTTCCGTACTCGACGCGCTGCTGGTCCCGCACCGCTGCTACCTGCCGGCGCTGCGCCCCTGCCTGGCCAGCGACAACCTGCACGGCCTCGCGCACATCACCGGCGGCGGCATCGCCGCCAACCTGAGCCGCGTGCTGCCGCCCGGCACGGCCGCCGAGATCGACCTGTCGCGCCTCGTGGTGCCGGAGATCTTCGCCGTGCTGCGCGCCGCCGGATCGCTGCCCGACAGCGAGATGCTGCGCGTGTTCAACTGCGGCGCCGGCATGCTCGCCGTGGTCGCCGCCGGCAGCGAGGGCGAGGTGCGCTCGGCAGCCGGCGCCGCCCGCGTGGCCTGCTACCCGGTGGGCCGGATCGTGGCCGCCGACGCGCCCGGCGAACGCGTCGCCTTTCGCGGCGCCCTGCGCTGGCCGGCCTTCCGATGACCGCGCCGCCACCGTGGGGCGGCGCCCCCTCCGGCGCACGGCCCGTCCGTCGCGAATACAGGCTTCGCACCGAGAGCGCTCCTCGAAGGCCGGTGTTTCGCCGCGGGCGAGCCAGGCTCCGTGCCTGGGAGAGCCGGCAGTGACGCCGCTCCGTGAGCCCGGCGACCTCCGCTCGGGTAGCAGTGGTCGGCGTCTGGCGTCGCTCACCGGCCCTGCCGCCGAACCGAGCCGCGACCGTGGCGGCACTCGCACCGGGGACTCTCGCCTGTGCCGTGCCCGGGAGCGCTCCCCATGACGCGTCTGATGGAGAACGGCGGCCCATCTGCGGGCGTCGGTCAGGAACACGCTGAACCGTGGACTGGCCATGCCACGAAACCGCGCCACGATCTGGATGACCCGAACGCGCTCAGGCGCGGGTCCATCCGCTCGGCGGCACCGCGGGAGCTTGACGAGCCGCCTCCCGAAGAGGCCGAACGTGAACGTGTGCGGTCGGACGCCCCGACGACAAGGACTCCCGACTCCGCCGGCCTGCTGCGGCGCATCGCGGCGGTAGTGGCGGCGATCCCGCCGGGGCGGGTGGCGACCTACGGCCAGGTGGCGGCGCAGGCGGGCAACCGGCGCGCCGCGCGGCAGGTGGCCTGGGCGCTGCGTGCCTACGCCGACAGTGGACTGCCATGGCACCGCGTCGTCGGGGCCGGCGGAGCGATCCGGCTGCCGGGCGACGGGCTCAAGCGACAGCGCTCCCTGCTGCTCGCCGAGGGCGTGGCCGTGAGCCCGGACGGACGCCTCGACCTGGCAGCCCACCAGTGGCGCCCATGACCGGCCGCGGCACGCAAGGCGCAGATCTGCCCGTGAGCAGCGTTTCATCCGTGCCCGTACCAAGCGCCGGCGCATCCGGCAGCGCCGTAGCCCGCCGCGGTGCACGCGCCGACGAGCAAAAGGAGGCCGCATGAACAGTCACGCCGATCGCGACGTACGCTACTATCCGCGCTGGTGCTACGAAGAGAAGCGCTACCCCGACGGCCGCCGCAACCGGTTCCGCTCCCGCGTGCTGCTGCTGCGCCCCGGCCACGGCGTGCTGCACTTCGTCAGCGACCGCGCCTACGCCGTCGGCGGCATCTACCTGCCGCGCGGCACCGTGACCTTCGGCCTGTTCTGGGAGCACCGCCCCTACAACCTGTATGCCTGGATGGCGCCCGACCTGTCCGCCCCGCGCGCCCTCTACTTCAACATCTGCGACCAGGTATCGCTGGCCGCGCACCGCTTCGACTGGCGCGACCTGTGGGTGGACATCCTGTTCACGCCCCACGCCGCCCCCCGCATCCTCGACCGCCACGAAATCCCCGCCGCCACGCCGCCGCCGCTGCGCACCGCCATCGACGCCGCCGTCGCCCGCCTGCTCGCCGAACACCGGGACGTCGCCCGCTACCTGCAAGCCCTCCTCCCCGCCCTCCGCCACCATGCCGAGAAGGCATAGACGCAGACCGCGGCGATCAGTCAGTCCTGACCGCGTTGGGGTTTCCGACCGAGACCTGCTCGATCAAGTTGTCGAAACGGCGTCCTGGGCAGTGATCATACGGGGCGGCTCACGCCGAGGCGGGCAGCCCACTTCGCGCACCTACCTCGCCGGTCGACACGTGGGCCGTGCTCAGGAGACCTCCGATTTCCCGGCGCAGCCGGTCGAGTCCATCTTCGAAATACACCGGGTCGACTTCGATGCCGATGCTGTTTCGTCCGCAGGCGGCAGCGGCGACCTGGGTAGTGGCGGTGCCGTTGAACGGATCGAGAACCGTGTCCCCCACGAAGCTGAACATGCGAATCAGGCGGTCGGCCAGGGCGACCGGGTAGGGCGCCGGGTGATCACGGGTCGACTCACCCGGGATGTCGGACCAGATCTGCCGAAAGAACCGCTTGAAGGAGGTCTCCGAAAGCAGACTGAGTATCCGCGCCGACAGGTCCGGCTTCCGGTAGCCCCCGCCCTTCCGCTGCATCAGGATGTACTCGATATCGTTCTTGACCACCGCGTTGGGCTCGTACGGCTTACCCAGGAACCCACCGCCACCGCGGTCCACTTCGTAAGCCGCGTTGGCAATCTTGCTCCAGATAATCGGCGCCAGGTTGTCGAACCCGATCTCCCGGCAGTGCTCCTGGATCGAAGCGTGCAGTGGCACCACGGTATGCTTGCCCCGATTCCTGCGACGCGCAAGGCACACGTCACCAACAACGCAGATCAGCCGTCCCCCCGGCACCAACGCTTCGTGGCACATACGCCACACCTGGTCGAGTTCGGCCAAGAACTCCTGGTAATCCTCCACCCACCCCAACTGGCCATCGGCGCGGCGGTACTCCTTGAGAATCCAGTAGGGCGGCGAGGTGACCACGAGGTGAACCGAACCGGGGGACAGCGCCGCCAGCCGAGCGTCTCCGCGCAGCAACCGATGCCGCGTCGGGACCTCGACCACGGCTGCCTCGATCGCCGCCATCGTCGACCGGCTCTTAGCCAACCGCGGAAGATCCCGCGACGGATCCGCCAAATCGCGTAGCGAGTCCGGTACGAACGCATCAATCGGCGCGGTATGGCTCACACCAGCGAGTATACGCGCCACTGGCCGGTCGTGGCAGCATGAACAGCGAGCTGATACAGCAGCTTTCTTTCAAGCACCCGACTTTCATTGCGTCTGACAAGGCACGGGCAGATCGGCGGTCGTAGCAGATCGTTAGGTACCCGTAGTTGACCCTTCCGCCCTCAAGACCGGCAGCCACCCGGCGGCACGGTCAACCGCTCACCGCGGCGCAACAAGAGTCGCTACGGTGAGCTCGTCACGACGCTGCTCGGCATGCCACAAGTCATAGCTGGCCTGCATGTTCATCCACAGCTCGGAACTGGTATCCAAGGCAATGGAAAGCCTCACCGCCATCTCGGGACTGATCCCGGTATGTTCATTGACAAGCTCGGAAAGCGCCTTGCGGGACACACCGAGACGCTTGGCTGCCTGGGTAATGGAAACACCCAATGGCTCGATCCACTGTCTTCGCAAGACGCCGCCCGGATGGGGAGGATCATACATTCTCATCACTACCCCCTAGTGGTGATCAACGTAATCGACTGATTCGACATGTTCGCCAACGAAGCGGAAGTCAACACTCCAGTTCTTGGCAACATACACAGACCAGATGGCCGCATGGCGAGGTTCCAATAGATGCAATCGAAAGCTGGGAGCCCCCATGTCTCGCGGAGACGTGGCGGAATCCAGAGATGCCAGAATATCGCTGAGTTGGTCGGCATGCTTGGGCTGGATGCCGCGCTTGCTCCCAGTTTCGAAAAACCGTTGCAGCCCCTTGTGTTTGAAGCTCTTAACCACGGATTGTAACCTAGCGTAACATGTCACGTAACGGGTTACAAGCGCTTGCGGGACATGTACGCCGGTTTGACCGGGGGATGGCGGCTTCGTACTTTCAGGGTGCCTCATGAGTTCCACCGTTGCGGCGCCCGCCGGTCACAGGAAGTCGTTTCAGGTCGGCACGCGGCCGCGCATCCTCACCGGCGACCGGCCCACCGGCCCGCTGCACGTCGGCCACTACGTGGGCAGCGTCAAGAACCGGATCGAGCTGCAGGACCGGTACGAGTGCTTCTTCATCATCGCCGACGTGCACACCCTTACCACCCGCCCGGAGCGCGTGCACGTGCGCGAGCTGGCCGCCAACATCCGCGCCGTGGCGATCGACTACCTGGCCACCGGCATCGACCCGGAGCGCGCGGTTATCTTCGTGCAGAGCGCCGTTGCCGAGACCTACGAGCTGAACACGCTGCTGTCGATGCTGACCACGGTGGCGCGCCTGGAGCGGGTACCGAGCCTCAAGGAGATGGCGCAGGCCGCCTACCTGGAGGCGATGCCGTTCGGGCTGCTTGGCTACCCGGTGCTGCAGGCGGCCGACATCCTGCTGCCGCGCGCCAACCTGGTGCCGGTGGGCAAGGACAACGAGTCGCAGGTGGAGGTGAGCCGCGAACTCGCGCGCCGCTTCAACCGCCTGTACGGCAAGGTGTTCCCGGTGCCGGACGTGCTCATCGGCGAGGTGCCCACCCTGGTCGGCACCGACGGCCAAGCCAAGATGAGCAAGAGCCTGGACAACACCATCTACCTCGGCGACGACGCCGCCACCGTGGAGCGCAAGGTGCGCGGCATGTACACCGACCCCAACCGCATCCGGGCCGACATCCCCGGCCGCGTGGAGGGCAACCCGGTGTTCATCTACCACGACGCGTTCAACCCCGACCGCGCCGAGGTGGACGACCTCAAGGAGCGCTACCGCGCCGGCACGGTGGGCGACGTGGAGGTAAAGCGCAAGCTGACGCGGGCGCTGAACGACTTCCTGGAGCCGATCCGGGAACGGCGCGCGGCCCTGGAGGCGCAGCCGGAGACGGTGGACGAGATTCTGCATGACGGCAACGAGCGCATGCGCCGCGAGGCGCGCGCCACCATGGAGTTGGTCCGCGACGCCATGGGCTTCGGCTTCGGTCGCCCCTGACCGCGGCGCCGCGCCGAGCCGGCGGCACGACACACTGAACCCATGAACTAAGGACGAGACGGAACGAATGGCCAAGCACCGATTCAAGACCGAGGTCAGCCAGCTGCTCGATCTCATCATCCACTCGCTATATTCGCACAAGGAGATCTTCCTGCGCGAACTGGTGTCCAACGCCTCGGACGCGCTGGACAAGCTGCGTTACCTGACCCTGACCGACGAGGACTTCAAGGGGTTGCCGTTTACGCCGCGGGTCGACATCTCGTTCGATTCCGAGAGCAAACCGAAGACGCTGACGGTGGCGGACAGCGGCATCGGCATGAACGCCGACGAACTGCGCGACAACCTGGGCACCATCGCCCGCTCCGGCACGAAGCGGTTTCTCGATGCAGTGCAGAAGAGCGCCAAGGATGGCGCCGGCGGCGACGCCAACCTGATCGGCCAGTTCGGCGTCGGCTTCTACTCCAGCTTCATGGTGGCGGACCGCGTCGAGGTGCTCAGCCTGAGCGCCGGCGAGGAGCAGGCGCACCGCTGGGTGAGCAACGGGCGCGGCTCGTTCGAGATTTCCCCGGCGGAGCGCACCGGCGCCGGCACCACCGTGACCCTGCACCTGAACGAGGACGGCGCCGAGTTCGCCGCGCGCTGGCAGATCGAAGAGGTAATCAAGAAGTACTCCAACCACATCCCCTACCCGATCCACCTGCACTACACCGAGACCCGCGACAAGAAGGAAGAGCAGCATAGCGAGCAGATCAACGCCGCCAGCGCGCTCTGGCAGCGCCCCAAGTCGGAGCTGGCCGACGAGGACTACTTCGAGTTCTACCGCGGCCTGAGCTACGACCAGGAAGACCCGCTGCACTACGTGCACACCCGCGCCGAGGGCACCCAGGAGTACACCACCCTGTTCTTCATCCCCAAGAAGGCGCCGCCCGACCTGTACTACGCCGACTACCGGCCCGGCGTGAAGCTGTACGTGAAGCGCGTGTTCATCACCGACGACAACAAGGAGTTGCTGCCCGCCTACCTGCGCTTCGTACGCGGCGTGATCGACTCCGAGGACCTGCCGCTCAACGTGAGCCGCGAGATTCTGCAGCAGAACCGCCTCCTGACCAGCATCCGCAACGCATCGGTCAAGAAACTGCTGTCCGAGTTCCGCGACCTGACCAACAATCCCGAGCTCTACGACACCTTCATCACCGAGTTCGGGCGCCCGCTCAAGGAGGGCCTGTACCAGGACTTCGCCAACCGCGACGCGCTGCTCGAGCTGGTGCGATTTCGCACCACCGCCCACGACGGCCTGACCAGCCTGAAGCAGTACGTGGAGCGGATGGGTGAGGATCAGAAGGCGATCTACTACATCACCGGGGAGCGCGGCGCCAACCTGCGCCATTCGCCGCTGCTGGAGGTGTACCGCGCACAGCAGATCGAAGTTCTGCTGATGGATGACGAGATCGACGGGTTCGTGATCCCGACCATCGGAAAGTTCGAGGACCATGAGTTGAAGTCCGTGAACCGCAGCGACACCGCCGACGACCTGAAGACCGCCGCCAGCGAGAAGCAGGAGCAGGAGCTGGACGCGCTCCTGAAGCGTATTGCCGAGGTGCTCGGCGACGCCGTGAAGGAGGTGAAGGCGAGCGCCCGGCTGACCGACTCGCCGAGTTGCATCGTGGCGGATGCCAACGACCCGACGGTGTCGATGCAGGGCGTGCTGCGCGCGCTCGGGCAGGAGGCGGAGAAGTTTCAGCCGGTCCTGGAGGTCAACCCGAACCACCCGATCGTGACCAAGCTCGATGCGCTGCTGAAGCAGGGCGCGGACGAAGTGGTGGCGGATACCAGCCACCTGCTGCTGGAACAGGCGCTGCTGATCGAGGGCGCACAACTCTCCGATCCGGTGGCGTTCGCATCGCGCCTGAACCGGTCGCTGGAGCGCGCCCTGCCATGACCGTGGCCGGCGCGCTGCAATGGGCCGTGCTCGCGCTGTGCGCCTCCATGCTGCTCACCCACGCCACCCTGGCCGCCGGCGTGCTGGCGGCACGCCTGCGCGACCGCCGGGACGAAGCACGGCGGCGGCGGCGCCCCTCCGGGCGGCGGAGTGCTCCGCCGGTATCGGTGGTGGTGGCCGCCATGAACGAAGAACAGGCATTGCCGCGGCTGCTGGACTCGCTGGCGGCGCAGACCACCGGCGCCTTCGAGCTGGTCCTGGTCGACGACCGGTCGACCGACGCCACCGCCGCCATCATGGAGCGCCACCGCGCCGCGGCACCCTACCCGGTACGGGTGGTGCGCAACCGGCGGCCGCCCGAGGACTGCACCGGCAAGCAGCAGGCGCTGGACCTCGGCGTGGCCGCGGCGGCCGGTGAACTGCTGCTGTTCACCGATGCCGACTGCACGGTGCCGCCGACCTGGGTGGAGCGGCTTACCGCCTACTTCACCGCCGACGCCGGCGGCAGAACCGGGGTGGTGTTCGGCCAACTGGCGGTGCAGGCGCCCGGCGGCAGCGGCAGCGGCATCGGTTTCGGCGGCAGCGGCGACGGTGACCGCACCGAGGGTGCCGCAGCCCGCGGCCCGGACCGCTTTACCGACCGCTACCAGGCGTTCGACCAGCCGCTGGTGCACCAGTACTCCACCGGCACCGCCGGGCTGGGCCAGCCGACCGGCTGCTTCGGCAACAACCTGGCGCTGCGCGCGCCCGTGCTGGCCGGGATCGGCGGATTCCGCTCGCTCGGCTACACCATTACCGAGGATGCCGCGCTGATCGGCGCCGCCAGCCGCGCCGGCTGGAAGGTGCGCGCCTCCACGCTTGCCGAGACGCTGGTCACCACCGAGCCGCAGCCCGACTGGCGCGCGTTCATCAATCAGCACGTGCGCTGGAACGGCGGCGCCTTC
Source organism: Spirochaetaceae bacterium (assembly GCA_028821475.1). Classification (GTDB taxonomy): domain Bacteria; phylum Spirochaetota; class Spirochaetia; order SZUA-6; family Bin103; genus Bin103. The sequence continues at coordinate 1,312 of JAPPGB010000044.1, read as the reverse complement.
TACAGCAACGACCCGGCCGCCGCCTGGGGCTACCGCTACGTCACGCTGTTCCTGATCCTCAGCGTGGCGGCCGCTCCGTTTGCGCTGCTGGTGCCGTGGCTGGTGGTGTGGCCGCTTACCTCGCTGGTGAGCATCGGCACGCTGGCTGCCCTGGCCGCGGCGCTGTACCACCCGCGCCGGCGCCGCGCCCTGGCCCGGGTGGTTCCGTATACGCTGTTCTTCATGGGGTTCTACGCGTACATCACGGTACTCGCCATTGCCGGCGTACGCGCCGAATGGAAAGGATCCCGGCTGCCGGCAACGCATGCGCCTTGACGGCCGGCCGGGCGCCCGGATGGATTGATCCAGGCAGACATGCCCAAGACCCACCACATCCTGGTCGTCGAGGACGACGACGACATCATGGAGCTGATCCGCTTCAACTGCGGGCGGGAGGGATTCGTCACGGTCGCCGCGCGCTCCGCGGAGGAGGCGTTGCGGCTGCTGGCGGACAGCACGCCGCTGCTGATCCTGGTCGATCTCATGCTGCCTGGCATGGACGGGCTGGCGCTGTGCCAGATCCTGAAGTCCAACGTGCTGACCCGCGGCGTGCCGATCGTGATGGTAACGGCCAAGGGCGAGGAGGCCGACATCATCGCCGGCCTGGAACAGGGCGCCGAGGACTACGTCACCAAGCCGTTCAGCCCGCGCGTGCTCATAGCGCGCATCAAGGCGGTGCTGCGCCGGCACGGCACGGAGGTGCACGACCGGCAGGCGCCGCTGACCGTGGGCGCGCTGACCATCCATCCGGGCCGGCGCGAGGTCAAGGTCGGCGGCCGGGCGGTGCGCCTTACCGCTACCGAGTTCTCGGTGCTGCAGTTCCTGGCCGGCCACGCCGGCTGGGTGTTTACGCGCAACCAGCTCGTCGCCGCGGTGCATGGACCCGACTACCCGGTGACCGACCGCTCCATCGACGTGCTGATCGCGGGGGTGCGCAAGAAGCTGGGCGCCGGCAGCGGGCTCATCGAGACGGTGCGCGGCGTCGGCTACCGCTTCAAGGACGCCACCGCCTAGAGCAGCCCGTGGCGAAACACCGGCTGCTCTCGAGCGGCGATCCATCCCGGCTGCCGCCACCGGCTGCAATGAGCTAACCGGCGTGCCGCGCGCCTTGCTCAGCCCCGCTCGACCCGCCGGAGCCGCGGCCATCGTGATTGCACTGGCGGTCGTGGCGGCGGCGGCGGGGGCGGCCGTGCACGCCCTGCAGCATGCCGCGGCGACCGTGGCGGGCGTGCTGATCGTGGCCGGCGCGGCCGCCGCGGCCGCGCGCCTGCTG
>JAPPGB010000043.1 GCA_028821475.1 Spirochaetaceae bacterium | reverse complement strand
GCCGAGCCGGCGCTGCACTTCTTCGCCCGCGCCAACCCCTACTTCGACGAGTCGATCCGGCAGCGCTTCGACTACGACCCCGACCGGGCGCGCGAACTGCTCGCCGAAATCGGCATCCGCCCCAACGCCGAGGGGCTGATGGAGGACGCCGACGGCAACCACGTGGAGTTCAACATCCACGTCGGCGCTTCCAACAACGTCGCGGTGGACATCATGAACATCTTTGCCGACGAGTTGAAGCAGATCGGCATCACCGGCAACGTGCGTCCGATCGACTTCCAGAAGCTGGTCGAGATGCTCACCAGCACCTACGACTGGCACGTGGCCACCGCCTCGCTGGGCTCCAACTACTGGCCTGAGGGGGGCAGCAACGTGTGGCAGTCGAAGGGCAACTTCCACCTGTGGCACCCGCTGCAGGAGGAGCCGTACACCGAGTGGGAGGCACGCGTCGACCACCTCTACAACGAGGGGCGGTTCACCATCGACAAGGAGAAGGCGAAGGCGATCTACGACGAGTATCAGCAACTGCTGCTCGACCAGGCGCCGATGATCTACGTGGTGTACCCGCTGTCGTTCCTGGCGGTGCGCGACAAGTGGGCCAACGTGTTCTACGACACCCTGAACGGCCTCGACTCCACCTACCTCTACCTGCCCGACGGCGAATAACCGGCGGCACGGGCCGGAGCGGAGCGGCGATGAGGAACTCGCGGCGGCTCTCACCCCCCGCCCGGCGGCCCGCCGCCGCCGGGCGGCGCCGCTTTCCGCTGCTGTTCTTCCTGGCCACCCGGCTGGCGTCGCTGGTGGGCATCCTGCTGGTGCTGGGCCTGGCGGTGTTCGGGCTGATGAAGCTGGCGCCGGGCGACATGGTCGAGAACTACATCCGGGCGCAACTCCTGATGTCCGCCGACCGGCAGGCGGACAACGTGTACACCGAGGAGCAGATCGCGGCCGCCAAGGCGCGCCTGGGCCTGGACCTGCCGTTCTACGCCCAGTACGCGCGCTGGCTGTACCAGGTGGTGGTGGAACGCGACCTGGGCCGCTCGCTGGTGTCGCGCGCACCGATCCTGTTCCTGATCCAGTCGCGCATGGTCAATACGATCATTCTCAACCTGATCTCGCTGGTTTTCCTTACCCTGGCGTCGTTTTCCACCGCCCTCTACTTCTCCTCCAAGGTGGGCACCCGGGTGGACCTGGGGGCGTCCTTCACCGCGCTGCTGCTGCACGCCTTTCCCGGCATCCTGCTGCTGATCCTGCTGCAGTTGTTCGCCGCGGTCAGCGGCTGGTTCCCGATCACCGCCTATCCCGACTTCCCGTACCGGGAGGCGCCGCTGCGGTTCTCGTTCAGCTACCTTCACCACATCACCCTGCCGCTGGTAGCAGGGTTCCTGGGCGCGGTAGGCGGCACCATGCGCTACATCCGCGCCACGATGCTGGATCAGCTCGGCCAGCCCTACGTGACCGCGCTGCGCTCGCGCGGCATCAGCGAGACGCGGATCCACGTGGTGCACGCCTTCCGCAACACCCTGAATCCCTACATCACCGGCAGCGCCGACCTGTTCGCGGGCATGTTCTCGGGATCGTTGATCCTGGAAATCATCTTCTCCTACCCGGGGCTCGGGCGGCTGATGTTCGAGGCGGTGCGCCAGGAGGACATCAACCTGGTGTTGGCCGCCATCATGTTCACCAGCCTCCTCGTCCTGGTCGGCATGATCGCCGCCGACGTGCTGCTGGCGGTGATCGATCCGCGCATCCGCTATTCGGGCAGCGGCGATGGCTGAGCCGGTGTCAGATGCGCCGGTCCGCGTGGGACGCGGCGCGGTGTTGTGGCGGCGGTTACGCGCGCGGCCGGTGGCGGCGGCATCGGTGCTGGTGCTGGCGCTGTTGTACACGGCGATGCTCTTTGCGGAGTTCCTGGCGCCCTACGAACCCACCACCACGTTCCGCTTCCACACGCACCAACCGACCACCCTGGGCTTCTACTCGCGCGACTTGGGGTTGGGGCCGCAGGTGCAGCATCGCGTCCTGGTGGACGACGTCAGCCGGCGCTACGCGCGTATCCGCGGCGAGCACTACCGGGTGCGGCTTCTCGTGCAGGGACCGGAATACCGGCTGTGGGGACTGGTGCCGATGCGCGTGCACCTGTTCGGGACCACGGCGCCGTACGTGGACGATGGGGGGGCCACGGTGCGGGCGCCGGCCGGGGCCGACCCCTGGCAGGGCAACGGGCAAGCGTATCCGGTGTTCCTGCTGGGGTCGGATCACTTGGGCCGCGACATCTTCTCGCGCATCCTGTACGGCGCGCGCATCTCCCTGACCATCGGCCCGATCGGCATTGCCATTTCGCTCACGCTGGCGATCCTGCTCGGCGGGCTGGCGGGCTACTACGGCGGCGCCGTCGACTGGACCATCATGCGCGCCGCCGAGCTCCTGATCGTCATCCCGGGCCTGTACCTGATCCTGTTCCTGCGCTCCATCCTGTCCTACGAGTGGGACCCCGGCCAGTCGTTCATGGTGATAACGATCATCCTGTCGCTGGTCGGATGGCCGGGTACCGCGCGCCTGATCCGCGGCATGGTGCACAGCATCAAGACCGAGGACTTCATCGCGGCCGCCCGGCTGCAGGGCATCCCGCCACTGGCGATCATCTTCAACCAGATCATTCCGCAGATGGCCTCGATCCTGATCGTCAGCGTCGCCCTCGGCATCCCCGGCTTCATTCTCGGGGAGACGGCGCTCTCCTACCTGGGCCTGGGCATTACCGATCCGGCGGTGAGCTGGGGCTCGATGCTGAACCGCAACGTCACCCAACTGAGCAACTTGCGCAGCTTTCCCTGGTTCCTGTATCCGGCGGTGCCGCTGGTGCTGGTGACCCTGGCGTTCAACTTCCTCGGCGACCTGCTGCGCGACCTGTTCGACCCCTACCACCAGGAGCGCGCGCGTGGCTGAGCGCACGGCAACGCCGCGGCACCAGGCGGTGGCGTCCTCGGCCCGGGAGGGCAGCGCCGCGGCCGACCCGCACGCCGCACCGCTGTACCGGGTGACCGGTCTTGCGGTGACGTTCGCCACCGAGCGCGGACCGCTGCACGCGGTACGCGGTGTCGACCTGGAGATCCACCCCGGTACCGTGGTCGGGCTGGTCGGGGAGAGCGGGTCGGGCAAGAGCGTGACCGCGCAGGCGCTGCTGCGGCTGTTGCCGCCCCATGCCCTGGTGAACGCCCCGCGGCTGCTGTTCCGCGGTGAGGATGTCGTGACCATGCGGCCGGCGGCGCTGCAACGGCTGCGCGGCGGGCAAGTGGGGATGATCTTCCAGGAGCCGGCGCGTTCCTTCGACCCGATCTACTCAATCGAGCATTCCCTGGCCGAGACCCTGCATACGCATCGCCCGGAGCTCGATGCCGCCGCGCTGCGCGCGCGCTCGGTGGCGCTGCTGGAAGAGGTGGGCATCGCCGAGGCGGAGCGCCGCCTGGCGAGCTTTCCGCACCAGTTCTCCGGCGGCATGCTGCAGCGGGTGATGATCGCCCATGCCCTGGCCGCCGACCCGGAGGTGCTGATCGCCGACGAGCCCACCACCGCGCTCGACGTCACGGTGCAGGCGCAGGTGGTGGAGCTGCTGCTGCGGCTGCGCGC
>JAPPGB010000042.1 GCA_028821475.1 Spirochaetaceae bacterium | reverse complement strand
GCGCGCCGTCGTTGCCAGGCGCGCACTTGCCGGGCTGACCGTGCAGGCCCCGGTTCCGGCGCCTCCGGCGCGCGGTCATCGCCGCATCGCGGTACGGATTGCGCTTGCGCTGTATGCGCTGCTGGTGCTGGCGGCCTCCCTGTATCCGTCGCCGCCGGTCTGGGCCAGCGCCGCCGGCCGCGACCGCCTGGTGCACGCGGCCGCCTACCTGCTGCTCGGCCTGCTGCTGACGGCCGCGCTGAACGCGGGCTCCACGACGTGGGCGGTGTGGCGGCGCTGCGGGGCGGCGCTGCTGATCGGCGCCTGCTACGGGGCGGGCCTGGAGCTGGCGCAACGCTATACCGGACGGGTACCGGAAACCGGCGATGCGGTCGCCAACCTGATGGGGGCGGCGGCGGGCGCGGCGCTGGTCACCCTGCACCGGCTGCGGCGCCTCGGTACGGTGAAGGCCGCCCCATGAGGACGCCGGCCGCGGCAGTGTCTCAATATGACTCAAGAGCGCCCGCGCATTCGCTCCGGCCGCGTGCACGTAGGCTGCCGCTTACGTAGTTGGGAAGTAGGTCAGTCAATCAAACTGACCCACTTCCGTTAGACCGTTAGTTGCGCGTGATTGTGCTTCCGTGCAGGACGCTGCTACATTAGTGCTGCACGGAAGCAGGCAACATGCCGCTACAAGCCGGTCACATTCCTTGCCGCGGAGGCTTGGGTGCCCGGCGAGGAAGGCTGGGGTAAAAGGAATGATGACCATGTTGGCGCCGCTGATCGGAGCCGCCTTCCTGGGCGGGGTCAGTTTGTATATCGCGCTGCGCAAGGACCGGAAGGAAGTCACAGTCCGAAATCTCAAGATTCCCGGCATAGAGAGCAGGCTGGACGGTATTGATGGCCGGCTGGACCGCATAGAGCGAAAGATCGACAGCCTGCTCTCCGATGCCGGAGAGACCAAGGGCACCGTCAAGCAGATGGACAAGAGGATTGGTGTCCTCGAGAGCGGCGCCAGTCGCCGAAGATAGCCACCGGCCTCCCCCTGCCGGCGCCGTGGCGCCGATGACACTTGGTGCGCAACATCGACGAGAGCATGCGGGAGCCCAAGAAGGCGGGACCGAAGCCCTGAGAGTCAACTGAGACACTACCGCCACGGCGTTGCCGGGCTGACCGCGGCCAGCGCCCGTTTCACGTTCAGCGGTCGGCTGTGCGGATCAGGATGAGGTTGTCGCTGTGCACGCCGGTGGTGTCGGCGAGCGCGGCCGCCAACCGCCGGTGCAGCCCGCGCCAGCGCTCGGTAGCGCGGGTTACCGCGGCGATGGCGTCGGCGTGTTCCGGGTGGCGCGTACGCAGGCGGCCGTTCCACACCGACAGGAAGTACCCTACCCGGTTCGCACCCTGCTGCAGCAGGTAGGACTGAAACTCGTTCACTACCAGGTCGGGATAGTCGACGTCGTAGTTGATCGACGCCAGCAGCAGCGACCAGAAGCGCTGCTCATCCTCGGTCAACTGCTGCCACGCCGCCCACACCGCCTCCCGGTAGCGGGCGTGGGTGAAGTACAGGCCGTGCAGCGCCTCGTGGCGCAGCAGCAGGTCGCGCAACTGGGCGTGCGAGGCCTGTGAAATCGACAGGATCGCGCCCGCGCCGGTGCGCCAGCCGCCGTCCGGATCGGGCTGCACGATGCCGTGCAACACGGCGATGTCGCGCAGCAGCAGCTCTGCCTCGTTGAGGGCCACGCCCTGACTCTGCGCCAGGGTGAAGAAGCGCGCCAGGTCGGGCGCGGCGTAGTCGTGCGCGTTGTAGCCGCGCAGGCCGGCGAGTTCCTCGTCGCCGAGCAGGCGGCCGCGGAAGCCGCGCTTCTCTACGAAGAACGCCAGGCGGCGGAACAGCCGCGCCTGGACCGCGTAGGTGGCGGTGTCGAAGATCAGCAGCGGCGCGGCGGCGCCCGGCACTCCCCGCCACTCGTACAGTTCGAAGTCGTCGCGCCGCCAATGGGTGCGGTCGAGGCGCAGGATGGTGCCCAGGTCGGCCGGAACCGCGACCGGCGGCCCTTCCGCGCCGCCCGGCGGCAGCGGTTCGACCGCGGCCGAGAACAGGCCGCCGCCCGCTTCCAGGTATACGCGGCGCGGCAGGAAGCCGATTTCGGCGCCATGCAGGTAGATCGTTTGGCGGCCCGGCTGGCGGGTGACCAGGAAGCTGCGCCGCACGCCGTCGCCTTCCAGGTGCACACGCACCTCGCCGTCCGCCGCGCCCGGATTGTGCAGGCCGAGCGACAGCAGCCACGCCACGGCCGGCTGCGCCGCGGCCGCGGAGGCGTCCGGGCCGGGGAACAGCCAGTCGGCCACCTCCAGGTCCACCGGGCGCAGCGCGGCGCCGTCGAAGCGCGCGGCGCCGCGGGACGTGAACCCGCTGCCGGCGAACAACTGCGCGTCGCGCACCAGCAAAGCGCCCGCCGGCGGCGACAGCGCGGCGCCGGCCAGCTCCAGTTGACCCTCGCTGGCCGCCGGCGGCGCGTGCAGTTGCACGCCGCGCAGCTCGAACGAGGTGTCCAGCACCAGTTGATGGTGAATGGTGCCGCTGCCGCCGAGCGCGATGGTACGGCTGAACGCCACCGTGTCGGCGCTGCTGAACAGGTCCACGGTGAACTCGGGGAGGTCGCTGCGCACGGACACGGTGAACGCCTCCCCGGCGTACACGGCCAGCGGCTTGGCCAGCACCAGCCGGGCCGTGCTGTGCACGGCGTGGTCCGGGGACAGGGCGGTGGCGGCGACCCGGGCCGCGCGCGCGGCGGCCGCCTGCTCGCGGGGACGGGGCTCGGCGCGCACCCGCA
>JAPPGB010000041.1 GCA_028821475.1 Spirochaetaceae bacterium | reverse complement strand
CGACGGCGGCCGCCGCCAGGCACGCCCCGGCCGCCCAGGTCACCGCGGCCGCCGCCACCAGGCCGCCCGGCCCACGCGCACCGGTCGCCGCCAATCCGAGCACCGCGGCAAGCAGCAGCAGAAACCAGACCGCCTCGGCCGGCCGCGGCGCGTATCGCACCCGCACCGCCGCGAGTGCAATCTGCACCGCGAGCAGCCCGACGACCGCCCCCTGTATCATGAACACGGGCGCGGTGGACATCGAGACTACTTGAGGTCGGAGAGGGGAACCGGCTGCGGATTGTGGTCGTCGGTCACGATGCGGCCAAACTCCTCGAGCAGTCCGCGAGCCCGTGCCGGGACCCGATCGGGCACCTTGACCAGCACCCGGATGTACAGATTGCCGCGATGGCGCTCGCCACGGAACGGAACTCCCTCGTTACGCAGACGCAGCATCTTGCCGTGCTGCGTGCCGGCGGGAACCTTGACCCGAACCTTGCGGTCATCGAGCGTGGGGACCACGATCTCACCGCCGAGGGCGGCCTGCACGATGCCCACTCTGATCACGCAGTACAGGTCGTTGCCGTGCCGTTCGAAGAACTCGTGCGGGCGAATGTGGATGTAGACGTACAGGTCTCCCGGTGGCCGGTTGCCCGCGCCGCCGTCGCCGTGGCCGGGTACCTGGATACGCTTGCCGGGCTCGATGCCGGGCGGGATGGTGATCTTGAGGCGCTTGTTGTGCCGTTCCCGGCCGGTGCCGCGGCACTGCGGACAGGGGTTCTCCACGACATCTCCCTCGCCCCCGCATTCCGGACAGGTGGAGGCGATGGAAAAGAACCCGGAACTGCGCCGCACCTGGCCGTTACCCGCACACGTCGGGCAGATCTTGCGCCGCGCCCCGCCCGCGGCGCCGGTTCCACGGCACGCCGAGCAGCTTTCGTTGCGGGCAAAGGAGATTTCCGCCTCCGCGCCGTACACAGCGTCCGCGAACGGCACTTCCAGATCGTAGCGCAGGTCATCGCCGCGCACGGCAGCGCGCGACCCCGACGGCCGCCGCCGTCCGCCGCCGAACAGGGAGTCGAATATACCCCCGAAGTCGCCGAATATATCCTCGAAGTCGCGGAAGACGTGGGAGAAGTCCTGCGTTCTGCCGCCGCCCATGCCATCGACGCCGGCGAAGCCGAACTGGTCGTAGGCCTGCCTCTTTTGCGGGTTGGAGATTATGTCGTAGGCCTCGGTGGCCTCCTTGAACTTCTCCTCGGCGGCCGTGTCGCCCGGGTTCTTGTCGGGATGATAGCGGATCGCGAGCTTGCGGTAAGCCTTTTTTACGTCATCGAGCGAGGCGCCCTTGTCGACGCCAAGTACTTCGTAGTAATCGCGCTTGGCCAACCGCTCCCGACCTTGCCGAGCAACTCCCGGCTACTTCTTGTCGTCGTCGTCGACCACTTCGTAATCGACGTCTTCTACCTTCTCACCCTTGCTGGCCGCGGCAGTGCGGCCATTCTCGCCGGCTCCCCCGTCGGCGTCGTTGGTCGTGCCGTTGGCGCCCGGCTCGGCGTTCGCACCACCGCCGGAGTCGGTGCCCTGCGTGTTCTTGTACATCTCTTCGGCCAGCTTGTAAGCAGCCTGGCGCAGTGCCTCGGTCTTGGTCTTGAGCACGTCAACGTCCAGGGCTTCGGGCTCATTGCCGTCCAGGTAGCCCTTCACATCGGCGAGCGCCGTCGCCACCGCGCTGCGCTCGTCAGCGGACAGCTTGTCGCCATACTCGGAGAGAGATTTTTCCGTCGAGTAGACCAGCGTATCCGCCTCGTTGCGCGCCTCCGCGCGCTCCCGGACGCGCTTGTCCTCCTCGGCGTTCAGCTCGGCTTCCTTGACCATCTTGTCGATCTCGGCGTCCGACAGACCCGACGACGACTCGATGCGGATCTTCTGTTCCTTTCCGGTGCCGAGGTCCTTTGCCGACACGTGCACGATGCCATTCGCGTCAATGTCGAAGGTGACCTCGATCTGGGGCACGCCGCGGGGTGCCGGCGGGATTCCCACCAGGTCGAAATGGCCGAGCGTGCGATTGTGAGAAGCCATTTCGCGTTCGCCTTGCAGCACGTGGATGGACACCGCCGTCTGCTGGTCGGCAGCGGTCGAGAAAATCTGGCTCTTTCTGGTCGGAATGGTGGTATTGCGCTCGATCAGCTTGGTGGCCACCCCGCCGAGCGTCTCGATTCCGAGCGACAACGGAGTCACGTCGAGCAGCAGTACGTCTTTCACTTCGCCGCCAAGAATGCCGCCCTGGATGGCGGCGCCGATTGCCACCACCTCATCCGGGTTCACGCCCCGGTTCGGCTCCTTCCCGAACACGTCCTCGACCAGCTTCTGGACCGCCGGTATGCGCGTCGACCCACCCACCAGGACAACCTGGTCGATCGCCCCGGGATCGACCCCGGCGTCCTGCATCGCTTGCCGGCACGGTTGCGCGGTAGCTTCGATCAGATCACCGATCATCTGCTCGAACGTGGATCGCGCCAAGCTGTACTGCAAGTGCTTGGGACCGGTTTGATCGGCCGTAATGAACGGCAGATTGATCTCCGTGGTCTCCGTCCCGGAAAGCTCTATCTTGGCCTTCTCGGCGGCTTCCTTGAGGCGTTGCAGCGCCATCCGGTCCTGGCTCAGGTCGATGCCGTATTCGCTCTTGAACTTGTCGATCAGCCAGTCGATTACGCGCTGATCGAAGTTGTCGCCGCCGAGATGCGTATCGCCGTTCGTGGACTTCACCTCAAACACGCCGTCGCCGAGTTCCAGAATGGAAATGTCGAACGTACCACCGCCGAGGTCGTACACCGCGATGCGCTCCTCCTTGCCCTCTTTGTTGAGCCCGTAGGCAAGTGCGGCGGCGGTCGGCTCATTGACGATTCGCTTCACTTCCAAGCCGGCGATTCGACCCGCGTCCTTGGTCGCTTGGCGTTGCGAATCGTTGAAATATGCAGGCACGGTAATCACTGCTTCAGTGACGGTATCGCCGAGATAGCGCTCCGCGGTTTCCTTCATCTTCTGCAGCACCGCGGCGGAAATCTCCGGTGGCGAATACTGCTTTCCCTGGGCCACCACGCGTACGTCGTTGCCGGAGTCGAGGACCTGGTAGGGCACCATCGTTATCTCTTCCGGCACCTCGCTGAAGCGGCGCCCGACAAACCGCTTAATCGAGTAGATGGTGTTCTCCGGGTTGGTAACTACCTGGTTCTTTGCCGGTTGACCGACCAACCGTCCCTTGTCGGTAAACGCAACGATGGAAGGCGTCGTACGTTGCCCCTCGGAGTTCTGCACCACGATCGGATCGGTGCCCTCCATGACGGCGACGCAGGAGTTCGTCGTACCGAGGTCAATGCCGATAATTTTTCCCATAGTTTCCTATTGCTCCTTCCTCGCTATTACCCTGATCCATCGGAACCGGCGTCGAGATTCGGCACATCGCGTGCCTCCTCCACCGGAGTGGCGACCCGCACTCGCGCCGCGCGAATAACGCGGCCGTGCAGTACATACCCTTTCTGGTAGTCTTCGAGTACGGTGGCTTCACGGTATTCCGTGGACGGTTCGGTAGCGAGTGCCTCGTGGCGCTCGGGGTCGAACGGTTGCCCCGCGGAGTCGAACCGGCTCAACCCCCACTTGCGTTCCAATGTCGCGAGGAGTTGCTTCTCGATCAATTCGATGCCGCTGTACAGCGTGGTGAAATCACGGCTCGTTTCGGATGCCGAAATGGCGCGCCCGAAGTCGTCGAGGATGCCGGTAAGATCGAGAAGAAGAGCATCGTTGGCAAACCTGATCGCTTCTTCCTTGTCTCGAATCAGACGCTTTCGGGAGTTTTCGAAATCCGCTTGTTTGCGCAACAAATCGTCCCGAAGCTGGGCGATCTCGGCGGTCAGGTCGGCGACTTGACCGGACCCCGAATCGGTAGCCGCAACATCCCCGTCACCAGCGTCGGGCGCGTCCACCGTGGCCGCGTCGTCGTCCTGCTTCAGGTCGGAGGAATGGCCACCGGACGCACCGTGCGGGTGGCTTCCATCGCCATCAGGGACGCGATCGACACCATTCGAAGCGGCCTGCCGATGTGCTGCTACCGGTTCCGAGGCGGGGGATTCGGCAGCCGCCGACGCGGCGCTGTCGGCAGCCTCCCGGCGCTTGGCGTCGCTACGACGCTGCGCTCTGCCTGATCGACCACGGTCCGAGTCGTTGCCCGTGCGATTCTTCTTCATAATTGTGCGTACGATGAGTGAGGCCGGTTGCGCGTCCCCTAGCCGAAACCCGCCGCTAACTTAATAACCGGATTTTGCCGCGGTCAAGGGTTTTCCCCCCCCACCGGGGCGGTTACGCGGTGCCGGGAGGCGCCGTCAGGACTGTTTTGCGACGCCGTTGCCGCGGTCGGCTTTGGCGCCGGCGGTGCTCACTTCGAGGGTCAACTCCACCTCGCCGAGACTGAGCCGGGTGGCGCGCGATATCTCCGGCACCGACCATCCCTGCCCGGCCAGCTTGACCACCATCGCACGAGTTCCCAGCGCGGCGGCGCCTTCCTCGTCCGGCGAGTTGCCGCGTTCCGCCTTGAGCACGGTCTCCAGCAACCGCAGTTGGTCCTGCGCGCCGTCGCTGATCTCGGCCAACCGGGTCTCGGTGCGCGCCAGCCACTCGCGAGCAACCTGCAATCGATCGGCGCGTCTCTCGACCTCCTCCAGCGCCGCGTCGATCGTGCCGAGCGCCTCGATTGCCTGTTGTGCGCGGGCGGAACCCGAGGCCACCACCTCCACCTGCCGCTGCAGTTGCGCCACGGTGTCGGCGACGTCAGCGACCCCCGGCTGCAGGCGCGCCACCGACTGCTCCATCGTCGCCAGGTTGTCCTGCAGCGCGTCGACGTGCCGGCTCTGGTTGCGCAACTCGGTGGTTTTCCGCTTTACCTCGGCGCTCATCTGTTCGACGTGCGTCAGTTGCTGCTGCAGCGCCGGCAGTTCGGATCGGCCGGCCATCACCTCGCGGATCTTCTCACCTACGCTGTCCACGGACGCCGAGATGCCGTCGATACGCTGCTCCAGACGGGAACACGCGACGCTCATTGCGCCGAGCCGCTCCCCGACGGCCGCGGTCGCGCTGCACTCCGCCATGATTCGCCGCACCTCGATCGCGACCTCCCCGGTGCGTTCGGTCAGCGCATCGACGGTCCGCATCTGGCCGGCAATCCGTTCGCCGAACTGCCGCGCTTCGGCGGTACGCGCGTCAAGATGGTCTTCCACGTCCCGGATGCGCTTGAGCAACTCCTTGCCGGTCTTGAGGTTGACCTGCAAGTCGCTGGCCAGGTCGTGGACCGCGGAGGTATTCTGCGCGATGGTTTCGGCCAAGCGCGCCGCCATCCGGTCAGCATAGCGCTTGGTCTTGCCGAGCGACCGGCTGCGGAGGTCGAAATACCGGTAGGCGAAGAGCATGGCCACCACAACCAGCAGCGTGGCCAGATTCCCCAACAAGAGCATGGTGCGTCCCCCTCCCGTAGCGCCGCGGCAGGGACTCACGCCGCAGCTGGCCACGATAGTAGCCGGCGCGCTGCGCGACTGTCAAACTTCGCGGCGCTCGGTGCCGCCGGAACTCCCGGTGCGCTCCGACATCAGCGGTACCGGCACCACGCGCGGAAACCGCCGGTAGTGGGCGAACGACACGTCAGCCACGCCGGCGCGCACTGGACGCCGGGTGAAGTGGGCCGCGCGCATGCCGGCGTGGTGCGCCCCGATCACGTCCCGCCGGTAGCTGTTGCCCACGAACAGCACCTCGCCCGGGGCCACGCCGAGCAACCGCGCGATGCGCAGGAACGGCTCCGGATTGGGCTTCAGTGCGCCCGCCTCGTCGGCGCTGACCACCGCGTTCCAGCCGCCGTGCAGACCGAGCGCGGCAAGCTTCTCGCGGGTGAATGGCGAGTCGGACACCACGCCGAGGCGCAGGCCCTTGCGCCGCAGCGCGGCCAGGGTTTCGACCACTCCGTCGTACGGCCGCAGGCGCCCGAAGCAGCGCGGCCACTGCCGGTACACCACCTGCTCGATGCGCCGCGCCGCATCTGCCGCGTCGATGCCGAGCGAGCGCGCCACCAACTCGGCTTGCCGCTGCCGCAACGCCGGGCCGGGCAGCTCTCGGCGCAACGCCTGGCGAGCCTTGCCGAAGGCGTGAAACAGTCTGAGGTTGCCGGCGATCAGCGGCAGCGACCGCCACGCGATGCGCCGCGTCGGGTACAGCGTGCCGTCGATGTCGAATACCACCGCGCGGGTCGCGCCCGGCACGGAGCTGGTGTGGCAAGTCACTCGGTCAGCATGGTAGCACGGCAGCACCGTTCACTGAGAGCTGCCGTGCGCTGTATCGAGCAGATGGGCCAGCTAGCTCACCCGGTACGACTTGACGCCGCGCGCCTCTGCCTTGCAGGCAAAGCTCATGCGCCGTGCCGCGGTCAATACCGCCGCATCCAACGCGCTGTTGCCGCTGCCCTCGGTAATCTGTGCGCTGGTGACCAGGCCGCTCGCGTCGACGCGGAAGCGTACCTTGATGTGGTAGGTCATGCCGTCGCCGCCGATGCCGGCAGTCTTCGGATCGGGATTCGAGATCACCTCGCACCCGGCCCCGGGGTCGTCCCAGGCGAAGTCTCCAGACCCGGCACTGCCGTACCCCTGTCCGGTAAGGCCGGGAGCGCCGGCCCCGGCGCCCGCGCCGTTCGATCCGCCCGAGTCCGCCGCACTCGCCGCCGACGCCAGCGACTGGTCGAGCGCCGCCAGCGTGTCGGCTGTCGCGCCTCGCGAGCCCGCGGCATTCGCCGTGCGTCCGAGATTGGCCTCGCTCGACGACGACACGGGAACCGGCGGCGTATCGGCCAGCGGTCCGACCGGTGATCCGAACGAAGTGGGCTTCTCGCCGGCGCTCGGCGTGGGAGCCAACTGCTGCAGCGCCGCCTGGGCCAGCGCCTGCGCCGACGCGGCCGCTTCCTCGCGCGACACGGCGGGTGGCGGCGGCGGCTGGTTGGCGATTACCGGTTTCGGGATCGCCGGAGTTGCCGCCGGTTGCGGTTTCGGAGTGGAGGTCGTCTTGGGAGCGGTCGGCAGCGGCTTGGCCGGCGCAGCCGCCGGTGGCGGCTTGGGAGCCGGCTGCGACTGTGGCACCGGCGCCGGCTTGGCTGGCGCGGGCGTCGAGTCGGCGGCCTTCTGCACCTGCTTGGGCGCCGGTTTCGCCGGCTTGGCCGGCTCCGGCGGCGGCTTTGGCTTCGGCTTCGGCGGCGGGTCGGCGAGTTGCACCGTCAGCGGCCCTCGCGGCTCCTCATCCACCAGGATGGCCCGGATCCCCAGGGCGATGAACATCGCCGCGTGCAGAATCATTGCCATCAGCAGCGCCTTCTTCAACCGCGCGTTGAGGCGCGGGTCGTATAGCGTGGCGGTGGTGGTCATTACCCCCCGGACCGGGGTGCATTCGGATCCCGGGTGCGCAAGCTGGCGGCTTGGAAACCGAGCACGCGCAACACGTCAAGCACATCCACCATCAGGTCGTAAGGAACGGAAGAGTCCCCCTCCACGATCACCGGATGCTCACTCGGCCGCGGGCGTTCGCCGCCCACCACGTCACGCAGCGCTCCTTCCAGACCGCCGAGGGTAACCTCCAGGTCGTTGACGTAGATCTCGTCGCGGCCGCCCACGGAGAGCACCAGCGGCGTCAGCGTGACCGCCTCCGCCGTCCGCGACTCCGGCAGATCGAGTTCGATGCCGGGTACCACCTTGAAGGTGGTGGAGACCATGAAGAAGATCACGAGCTGGAACACCACGTCGATCATCGGTATCAGGTTTACGCTGGTCTGCGGCTTCAGGCCGCGCCGCTCCTTCATGTCGCCGGCACTGCCTCGACTTGAGCCGGAAACGCTGCGACGCGCGTCGGAACCGCATGCTGAAGGGGGGCGGTCGCCGGCGCGCGGGACGGCACGGCATCAAACTGACCCGGCGCGCCCGGCGCGGCGTGTGTCGGCCCGGCCTCGACGTGGTTCGGCACCGGGGTCGGAGCCACCGCGCCGAGCTGGCCGGAAGCGACCGTCGACGACGGCGCCGCATACGCCGACGCCGGTTGCGGAGCCAGTCCTACCTGGGGCGACATCGCCGGCGGCGCGTGCATTGACGGTTCGGGCCGGGGTTGTGCCGGCTGTGCCGGCTGTACCGGCTGTACCGGCGCAGTCATCGCGGACGCGACGATCGGAACCATGCCGGGATGGCCCTGCGTCGGGGCGGCGGGCGCGGGTACCGGCGCGATGCGCGCGGGCGCATGTTCTACGACCGTGGCCGTGGCCGGAGCGTGCGGCGGCACACCGTTCGGCTCCCCGGACGCCGTTGTCCCATAAAGCGCACCATTGCCGTTGCCGACCGCCCGCGACATCGAACCGGCCGCCTTCGCGGCACTCAGCAGCGACGCCAACTCGGCAGCACGATTCTCCAGCCGAATGATGCGGTGATTCACCTTGTTGACCAGGAAGTTGTAGAAGATGATGGCGGGAATCGACACAATGATGCCGGCCGCCGTGGTCAACAGCGCCTCCGAAATGCCGCGCGACAACAGCGCGGGATCGGTTATCGCACCGAGTTCGCCGAGCACGCCGAACGCGCGAATGTTGCCGGTGACGGTACCGAGCAACCCCAGCAGGGGCGCAATGTGGGCGATGGTGCCGAGGGCGGAGAGAAATCGCTCCTCCTTCGGAATCTCCAGGCTTGCGGTCTCCAGGAGATAGTCGCGCAACTCCTTCGCAGACTCCTTGCGCTCGTGGATGCGCGCGATGCCGGCCGAAATCAGCGACGCAAGCGGCGTATGGAACTGATCGCAGACGCCCTTCGCCTGATCGAGGAGGCCCTTCTCGAGGGTATCCGACAGCCCCTTGAGGAGTTTCTCCTCATCGGCGCCGCGCCCCCGGAAGTAGAGCAGCCGCTCGATCACGATGACGGCGGCAATGATCGACAGCACGCCGATCAACAGCATCACCAGGCCGCCCTTCTCGAACAGTTGCAGTTGGATGAACTCCAATACCGCGCCTTCCGTCATTATGCCTTCCACCACTGTGTGACCTCCACCTCAATGCTCGGTCGCTTCGGCTCCGTTCTACAACGTTCCTGGAACCGCGGTCCGTTTTTTTCCGCACCGCCGCGCAGCCGCGCGGACGGCGTCACAACGCATGGCGTCACAAGGCCAGGTGCACCTGCACCGCGGCGCCGAAGCCGGGTCGCAGATAGGGTTCCCAGTCCTTGCGCGGCCCGTCGAACAGCTCCAGCACGTCGGACAGCGTTGCCGTCACGGTCGCGGCGCCCTGCTGCCACAGTCCTTCGACCTGGACCTCCGGCAACTGGCCGCCCAATTCCTCGATATAGTCCAGCGCAGCTCCGACCCGTATGCCGAGTCCGCCGCCACTGGTGAGCGCTTCAACCTCGAACTCCGAGCGCAGCCGTACGGGAAAGTTGACCTCCTGCAGGTATTCGTGCCCGACCTCGCCGCTCACCTGCGCTCGCACGTGCAGCGTGTCGCCGAAGCCCAGCCCGAGACCAAGACCCGGCACGATGCTCATGAGCACCGTGTCGCGCGGCTGCTTGAAGTTGTACAGGTTGCGCGCGTTCGGATCGCGGTACGGCACAATCGGCGCGGACAGCCCCTGCAGGCGGGTCGATGCCGCTACGGTGAACTCCGACAAGCCGGTGAGCTCGCCGAGTCCGAACTGCGCGCGCGCGTAGCCGAACCAGCCATCGTCGTCCACCACGGCGCCGGGCTCGACGTAGGGATACCGGTGCGTCACCGAGGCCAGACCGAATTCACGTACCTCGAACCCGCCGGAGAGACGGAACGTGAACCACGAAGCGGGAGTCCCGCTGATGGTCGCCTGCGGTACGAAGCGGTGGCCGCCGAACTCGTCGTCGGCGGCGTGGTCGCTGCGGTACGCCCAGCCGAGCGCGAGTTCGAGGCCGATCTGCGCGCCGAGCTCGATGCGGCCGGTAACGCCGGCGTTGCCGGTGTGGCGCAGCAGTTCCTCGGTCTGGGTGGCCGGATACTGGTCGGGTCCGGTGTAGCGGCGCAACAGGTAGCGCGCGCTGAACAACAGGTCCACCAGCGACGTGTTCCACTCCACGGCGAACTCCGGCGAAGCCTGCAGCTCGGAATGGGTGACCGGCTCCTTGCCGGTCAACGTGGTCGCGTCCGCGCGTGCACTCAGCGCCGGGATCAGGGCTACCTGGCCGCCGAGCGGCACGCGCAGGTTGGCGCCGGCCGCCACGATCTGCGACTCCGCGGAGTCGCGCCGCTCGCTCGGGTCGACCCCCTCGTCCATACTCTGGAAGCCATGCTCGGCGTTCACGACGTTGGCATCGGCGTTCAGCTCGCCCTCGCCGACCGACAGACCCACCGATCCGTCGAGCTCGTAGCGCTGCAGCTTGGCGCCCTCGCCGGCACTGATCTGGCCGCGGACTCCGTCCCGCAGGCGGTGCTCGAACGACAGCGAGAAGTCGCTGCTCGCGCCGGTGCCGATCAGCGACAGTCCGCTGGAGAAGTGCGCCAGCGGCAGCCCCGGAGTCGTTTCCTCTCCGCCTACGGTAGTGCCGATGCTGACGAATGTCTCCGCCACCAGGGTGTGGCCGGGGTCGTCGCCCGCGGAAGTCACCAGGTCGATGTCGGGCGCCGCCACCGCCGTTCTCAGGTCGATGTCCAGGTCTCCCGCCTCCGGCAACGGCGGCCACCGTTCCGGCGCCAGCACCTGAATGTCGATCGGCAAAGCGACCTCGAGCCCGCCCGATGCGGGCTCGTCCAACTCCAGAATGACGGTGGGCAGGACAATGTCGCCGTCGTCCACCTCGTCGACAGCCTGCTGGCCGGACACCTGGGTCAGCGGAGCACCCGCGAACATCAACCACGCCAGCACGCCGCCCACGATCCGGTTGATCCGGTGGATCCGGCTGCTCCCTGTTCTCCGCACCATCGTGCTCAACCTCATCGAAGCAGCTCCGTTCCGCGTCTAGCCCAGTCGGTACCGGCGAACTGCTCCTGCAGCCGCTGCACCAGGGTGGCGGCTTCACGGCGCCGGCCAGTCTGCTCAAGCAGCTCGGCGGCGCGCAGCATCGACCGCGCGATCAGCTCCCGGTCGGTTTCCGCCAACACGCCGGCCTCCAGAAAATGATCGATAGCCATCCCCAGCTCACCCGTGCGGCGGTGGTACTCGCCCAACAGGTACTCGGCCTCGGCGGCCGTCTCCTTGTCGCGGCGGTATCCGGCGACGTCGGTGAGCATCGCGAACGCCAGCGCGCGCGGCTGGTCCACGTCGATTACGTAGATGCGCGCCAACTCCAGCATCGCGTCCCGGCCCTCACGGGTGTCGACTCCGCCGGCGCCGATCACCGCCATCAGCGACGCCTCTTCCTTGTCCACGCCGGACGCTATCAAGCGCATCTCCTCGAGCCGCGCCGCGCCCAGCTTGCCGATCGGCTCGGTGCCGTACCTGCCGACCAGCTCGGTGAGATAAGCGACCGCCGGCTGGTACTCGGACTGCTCCGCGTACCCTTCGGCCACCTGCAGCAGCGCGTTGGCACGGAACGGGCTGTCCTCGAACTCGTCGATCAGCAACTCCCAGAGCAGAATGGCACGCAACGGTTCACCCGCCCGGTTGGCCGCTACACCACCCCAGTACAGCGCACCGTCCCGAAACCGGCCGTCGGGATACTCCGTGCGGTAGGCGGCAAACGCGTCGCGGGCGGCGCTCGTGGCATCCTGCTCCAGCAGCAGTTCGGCGCGGCGAAACGCCGCGTCTTCCGCCAGCGCGCTCGCCGAGTGTTTGAACATCACGTCGCCGTATGCGCGGGTGGCCGCCTCCAGGTGGCCGCCGAGCGCCAGCACTCCGGCCAGCTCGAAGGTCGCGTCCGCGGCCTCCGGCGCCTGCGCAAAGCGCGCCGCGACGTTGCGGTACTGTCGTTCCGCGCCGCTCAGGTCGCCGTTGTTGGCAAGGCTGCGGCCGGCGAACAGGCCGGCGCGCGCGGCGCGCGGATGGTTGCTGTCGGCGGCGCGGCTGAACGCGGCCGCCGCTTCCAGGTATGAACCGGTGCTGAACGCCGACTGTCCGGCCAGGAACGCGGCGCGAGACTCCAGCTCGTGTCCCCGGAACTGGTCCTCCAGCTCGGCGAGCAACACGCTCGCGGTAGAGTAGGAGCCTTGCCGATAGTGGGAGGCGGCACGGTAGTAGAGCGCGTACGGCACGATGTCGCCGAGGCCCTGGCGTTCGGCAACATCGGCGGTCACCGCGGCGAGCGCATCCGCCGCCGCGCCCGGCTCGCCGCGCGCCACGTGCGCGAGCCCCTTCAGATAGGCGGTGAGCACGAATGCCTTCGGCGAGCGCACGCGTAGATCGGGAACTCTCTCGGTGAGCGCGGCGGCCGAGACCAGCAGTTCCTGCCACGACTCGAGCCGGTACAGAAGCCGCATATGGTCAACGCGCGCGGAGATGTCGTCCGGGAACCGGTCCACGTAGCTGCGCGCGCTGCGCTCCGCGGCGGCGGTGTCTCCGGTGCGCGACAGCAGGACGGTCTCGAGACGCCGCAACTCGCCGAGCGGGCCTCCCCTCGCCGGCTCGGAGTCTATCTGCCGCACCTGCCGCAGCGCTTCGTCGTAACGGCCTTCACGGTACATCGCGTACGCGAGCAGGTAGCGCGCCTGCTCGATCTCGGCCGGGTTGGCATCCGGATCTTCGCTCATGGCGCGGATGAAGCTCTCGTACTGAGCGATGGCGCCGGCAAAGTCACCCTGCCGCACCATCACGTCGCCGAGGCGCAGGGAAACCTGCCACGGATTGCCGGTGGAGAGCTCCTGTTGGCTGGTCAACACCCTCGTCGCTTCCCGTATCCCGTCCGGATCGGAGCCGCTCAGGTAGGTCTCGGCCAGGTAGAGGACCGCCGCGTTGCCCACCTCGCTCTCGGCGCCCAGCTCGGCGGACCGCTTCAGAAAGAATCGCGCCAGGTCGATGCTGCCCCGCCGATAGTTCTCTATCCCCAGCCGCAACCAGAAATTGGCCAGTTGTTCGGGAGATTCGCGAAAGCGCAACTCGGCGCGCAGGGTAACCGAGTCCATCAGGTCGAAGTCGCCGCGGCGCTCGGCCGCGATGAACAGCCGCCGCAGGGCCACCGAGGCGATGCTGTCATCTACCGTCGGGGAATCGACGATCGCGGCGTAATCGGCCTGCGCCTCCGGATACTGCTCAAGCTGCCAATACGCCTCGGCGCGGTAGGCGAGGTACTCGGCGCGCCAGCGGTCGTCCATCGACTCCGGCGGATAGTCCTCGGCCAGCAGCAACATCTGCACGTAGCGCCCCTGCAAGGCGTAGACGTAGCCGAGCAGAACCGCGCCGAACGCGGTCGACTCGGAGTCTTCAGGAACCGTGCGCAACTGTTCGAGCGCCTCGGCGGCGCCGGTCAGATCATCGAGCGACACATTGGCAAGGCCCAGGTAGAGCAGCGCCCGCGGCACGATGCCGGCGTCGGGGTTCTCGTTCACGAACGCCTTCAGACTCGCCGACGCACGGTCGTAGCGCTCCAGCTCGTAGAGCGCCACGCCTGCCCAGAAGTTGACGAACGGAAGGAACCGAGTGCTGCGATGGCGCAGTTGCACCTGTTCGAAGGTGTCTACCGCCTCGCGGTAGCGCCCGAGTTGGGTCTGCGCGACGCCCGCACGGTAGGCGGCGTCGGCGCTCAGCTCCGACAGCGGAAAGCGCTCCAGGAATTCCTCGTAGGCTTCCAGCGCGAACTCGTAGTTGCCGCCGCGGAACCGGCGTTCCGCTTCGTTGAACAGGTCTCGCTCGGCGCTCGCGGCGGTAGCGGGCAGGGCAACCGCCGTCAGGAGCGCGGCAAGCCAGAGCCGCCGGGACCGCCGCAGCGGCACGCCGGAGCGGCAATACGCGGACCGATTTTCAGTGAACCGCACGATCTTTGCAGCCGTGCCGCCCGATCGGCAACACAACCTTCTCCTCCCAGTCGCCAACGCTGCAACGAACCGCGCCGGCGGCGCGACGCGCTACGGCGCCGCGGCCACCGCCGCAGGACCGCCCGGCGGGCCGGCCGATCCTTCAGTCAGGCAGCGTATGGTCGTCGATCCTAGTAACGGCAGGTGCGGGGCGTTGCTGTAGGGCGGTGCGGTCGGCGGCGCAACTCAACGAGACCGCGGCGGGTCGGAGCGGAATTCCACGGTCAGCGGCACCTCGGAGAAACCCAGTTCGCGACGGATGCGATTTTCCAGGAAGCGGCGATAGGCGGCGCCGGCACCGCGCGCCCGATTGAGAAAGCACACGAAACGAACCGGGTTGGTTCCGGTCTGGGTGGCGTACCGTACGCGGATCTCGCGCCCGCGGGACGTGGGAACGTACTCGCGCGCCCACCGTGCCATCGCCTGGTTGAGCTTCCCGGTGGGAATGGTGAGGCTGAGCTGTCGATGCAGATCGACTGCCTTGGAGAGCATGCGGTCCACACCGAATCCGGTCAGACCCGACAGCGGAACCACCGGCGCGAAGTGGAGCAGCGGGAACTGAAACCGGATGCGATCCACCATGGCGGCCAGCAGGTTCGGCCGGTCGGCAAGCAGGTCCCACTTGCTCAGCGCGATCAGCACCGCGACGCCGCGCCGTATCGCGATGGCCGCGATCCGCTTGTCCTGCTCCGCCAGTCCCTCGCGCGCGTCCACCAGCAGCACGGCCACGTCGGCATCCGCCAGCGCCGCCGCCCCGCGGTTCACGGCGTAGTACTCGACCGCGTCCTGTACCTTGGAACGGCGCCGCATCCCGGCCGTGTCGATCAGCTCGATCTGCGCGCCGGCGTGCACGACGCGCCCGGACAGCGGGTCGCGGGTGGTGCCCGGCGTGGCACTCACCAGCGCGCGCTGCTCGCCGAGCAGCCGGTTGAGCAGCGTGGACTTGCCGGTGTTGGGCTTGCCGCCGATCACCAGTCGGATCACCGGTGTCGCGTCCTGCGCCTCCGCGGCGGGAGTCTCCCGCGCTACCCGCCGGCGCACGCGGCGCGCCAGTTCCTCCTGCAGGGCGGCGACATTGCGGCCATGGGCGGCCGACACCCCGATCACCGTCTCGTACCCGAGCCGATGGAAGTCCCACGTTGCCGCCTCCCGCCCCGGATGGTCCACCTTGTTCACCACCACGACGACGCGGTCGCTCGCGGCGCGCAGGTTGTCGGCGAGCCGCTCGTCTTCCGGCGTGATGGCGCCCGCCTCCACCACCAGCATGATTGCCGCGGCGCCGTCGGTGGCAGCCATGGCGCGCTCCGCCACGGCCGCGCCGAAGGCGCCCGCGTCGTCGCCTATGCCGCCGGTGTCCAGCAGGCGCAGGCGCATGCCGGCGAGCGTGAAGTCCTCCTCTACCACGTCGCGCGTCACGCCCGGCGTGGCCGCGGTGATGGCGCGACGGCGCGCGAGCAAGCGATTGAACAATGTGGACTTGCCCACGTTCGGCCGGCCAACGATGGTGACGAGGGGTACGGTTGCTGCCATGGCGATGCATGCCAGCCCACCATGGACCGCCGCTCCTGGTCAACGGAGCCGGCTGCACCGGCTGCGCCGCTGCCCGTTTCGACCGAAGCGGCGCCCGGATCAACGTATTCCCGCCGGCTGCCGATGCTAACAATGAACGCCTATGGCAACGAAGCGCACCGGCTCGCGCACCGCGGCGCGCTATGCGCCGCGCAGCGCCATGCGAAACCCCTCGCGTCGCCGGCGCCGTGGCGCGGCACGGCGCCATGCCGTCCGCGCCGGCGCCCGCCGGCGCGGATCCGGCCGCAAGCGCACCTCCGCGCCGGGCGTGTCGGTGGGATACCTGTTCGGGACGGCGGTCGTGCTGCTGGTGCTGACCGTGTTCCTGATCAACCGAATCGCGATTCGCGACGTGATGGAACGCACCGAGTTGGTCGAGGTGCTGCAGCGGCGGATGGACGGCGCCGCGGGCCGCGAGCAACCCGCACCGCTGCCGCCGGTCTACCCGGCCCCGGTCACCGGCCCGGCACCGCGGACCTGGCCGGATTCGCCGCCGACCGCCCCGGACGCAGACGCGCATGGGCAGCCTGCGCCGGTCGCCCCGCG
>JAPPGB010000040.1 GCA_028821475.1 Spirochaetaceae bacterium | reverse complement strand
TCCGGGGGGGTCGTGTTTTTATTATACACGCCCCCCGGCGGGGGGCGCCGCCCCCCCCCCGGGCCCGGGCCGCGGCCGACCGCAGGCGTGGCAAGGGCGGAAGGGGCAGCAAGCCCCGCCACCGCCGGCAGGACACCGGCGCCGCCGCGCAGCGCCGCCAGCAGGAGTTGCTCGAAGAACTGGACCGCCTGCAGCGCGACGAGCAGCGCCTGCAGGCCGAGCTCAGCGACCCCGCAGTCTACACCGACGGCGCCCGCGTGCGCGAATTGAAACGCCGCCTCGCCGCCAACAGCCGTGCACAACAGCACACCACCACCGCCTGGGAGGAGACGGAACGGTGATGGCGTGGCAGGTGGCTGGTGTGCTCGGCGCGAGCGAGAACGACAAGGCTCGTCAGGCGGCGCTCGCCGGACCTTATGCTGTATGCTATATGGGAGCCCATCGACCAACCCAGGTGAGTTGAATGAACGCTGCCGAGTATCCCTTTCGAATTGAGAACCTGTCGATCCGGAACTACAAGGGCATCGACGCGCTCGATATCGAGTTCCCCCTGTCGCCCATCGCGGGGTCGCCGGATGTCGTTGCCATCGGAAGCCGGAACGGGGTAGGCAAGTCATCGGTGCTCGAGTGCTGTGCGTTGCTGCTTGCCATCCCGAGATTGTTCGACAAGGGCGACGACAAGATATCGTTCGGAGGCGTTGACGACATCATTCGGGCAGGCGCGGAAGTTGCCCATGTCAAGGGTCGAGTAACGAGTGGAGACAACAAGTCGACAGCGATCTTGGCATTTGAACGTGATGGAGAGACGGTCGCCGTCAAAGATCGCAATGGGATTTTCGACGAGTCACTAGCGAGTTTCGGTGATCCTTGGCATCGGATCATCCGAGATAACATGGTTGCACATATCTTGGGGCAAGTCTCCGATCCGGTGAGGATTCCGAACGGCCTCTTGTTTCACAGCTTCAGGAGAGTCTCGGGAACCCACGTCGAATCGGACGCCATACTCAGGTCGCCAGGTGTCTATGAAGCAGGTGATTTCGATGAAGAATACTCGATGAACGTGTTCAAGAGCATCGTACTGCGAAAGATGATGTACGAAAAGGGCTTGATAGAAGACTCAAGCAGTCGTCGCGACCAAGGTCGCGTATTGATGGTACTGAATGATATCATCGAGCGCTACGCCGGTGGGAAACTGGGGAGACTCAGACCGCTTGCCGGCAACGGCTACGACATCCGTATTGATCCGGGAGGTCGAGCGAAGTCATTCACAATCAATGGTTTGAGTTCAGGGCAGATGGAAGTCATATCGACCCTGTTCCTCATCTGGCATGCCACGCGTGACATGCCGTCGGTGGTGCTGATTGACGAGCCGGAACTCCATCTGAATGCCGAGTGGCACGGTGAATTTGTGTCAAGTTTGGTGGAATCGGCACCCCAAAACCAGTATGTCCTTGCGACTCACTCGGAGGATGTCATGGCAAGCGTGGCGCCGGAGTGCCGCATTATACTGACCAGAGAGGACGCGTCACCGGAATGATTCGCGTCAGAGCTGGGGTAGGCGCCGACGCGGTACGCTTCGACAGCAGGCATGTGTTGTTCGTCGAGGGCGGCGGCGATGATGCGATTGATCCGGTTATCCTGCGGGAATTGCTTGGCAGTCGACTTCGAATCGAACCCCTGGGCGCGTCGTTTTCGGTCGCCAGCGTTGCCGCAATCCACTATCCGGAGCGCAGAAGCGCAATGAAGTGGCGAGAGACCTATTACAGCGGGACCGGGTCACTCAGCCGCCAGATTTCGTGCAGTTGAGGGACATCATGATGCAAAGGATAGGCGTGAGTTGAATTCGAAGACACGGAGCAACAGTAACTGATGGGACCGTTCAAGGCGTATGACATTCGGGGGGTCTACGGGGTCGAGATCGATGATCTGTTGGCGTACCGGGTGGGGCGGGCGTTTGCCCGGTTTACCGGCGGCGTGGACCTGCTCGGCGGCTACGATGCGCGCACCCACTCGGGCGAGTTGCTGCGCGCCTTTGCCGCCGGCGCGGCGAGTGCGGGCGCCACGCTGTACGACGCCGGCCTGCTGAGCACGCCGGCGCTGCACTGGCTGCAGATGCAGCGTGGCTACCGCGCCGGGGTGATGGCCACGGCTTCGCACAACCCGCCGCGCTACCACGGCTTCAAGCTGTTCGACGGCAGCGGCGGCTCGATCGGCTACGCCAGGGGGCTGGCCGGGATCGAGGCCGCGGTGGCCGCCGACGACACCGCGCTGCCGGCGGCGCTGGCGGCCCCGGCGGCGCTGCCGGCCGCCGCGCTGGACGACTACGTGCGCTTCGCCACCGCCCACGTGCGCCCGGAGGTGCGCGGCACGAAGGTGGTGATCGACGCTTCCCACGGCTCGGCGGGCGCGCTGGTGCAGGCCGCCGCGGAGGCTATGGGGCTGGATGCCACGGTTCTGAACGCCGCTCCGGACGGCTCCTTCCCGGCCCATCCGCCCAACCCGCTGGAGGCGGAGAGCCAGCGCCAGGTGGCGGCGGCGGTGCCCGCGGCCGGCGCCGCGGCCGGCGCGCTGCTCGACGGCGACGGCGACCGCATCCTGTTCTTCGACGAGACCGGCCGCCCGCTGGAGAGCTACTTCGCGGGCGCGCTGATCGCCGGCGCACTGCTGCAGCGCGACCCCGGCGCCGCCATCGTCTACGACCTGGTGTCCTCGCGCGTGTTCCCGGAGGCGATCGCCGCGGCCGGCGGGGTGCCGGTCAAGGCGCGCGTCGGGTACAGCTTCCTGTATGACGAGATGGTGCGCTCGGGCGCCGTGTACGGCAACGAGACCTCCGGGCACCTGTACTTCCGGGTGCGCGACTCGTTCTACACCGAGTCGGCGATCTACGGCCTGGGCGTGCTGCTCAACCTGCTCGTGGAGCGCGGGCGCCCGTTGTCCGAGCTGGCGGCGCCGCTGCGCTCCCGTTACGTGCAGCAGGAGGAGATCAACATCCGCCTCGGACGGCTGCAGCCGAAGGCGGCCTTGCAGCGGGTGCGCGAGGCGTTTCGCGACGGCGAGCAGGAGGAGCTGGACGGGGTCAGCGTGAGCTACGATCGGTTTTGGTTCAACGTGCGCCCGAGCAACACCGAGCCGCTGCTGCGGCTGCGCCTGGAGGCGGTGGACGAAACGGCGGTCACGCAGGCCACCGCCCGCATCCTCGAGATACTGGAGGCCGGTTCGTGAAGCTGCGTTACAACTCGCCCGCGGTGCTGTCCTACGCGCTGCTCTCGGTGGCCGTGCTGGCGGCCGATTTCTTCTTCCGCGGCCAGGTGTCGCGCGCCTTCTTCGCGGCGCCGCCGGTGTTCGATTTCGCCTCCCCGCTGGACTACTTCCGGTTGGTGTCGCACGTGGCGGGGCACGCCGGCTGGGAGCACCTGGTGGCGAACTTCGCCCTCATCCTGCTGATCGGCCCGATCCTGGAGGAGAAGTACGGCACCGGGCCGTTGCTGGCGATGATGCTGGTGACCGCCGTGGTCACCGGCGTGCTCAACGTGGTGTTCCTGGACACCGCGCTGCTGGGGGCGAGCGGCATCGTGTTCATGATGATCCTGCTGTCGTCGTTCACCAACATCGCGAGCGGCGAGATTCCGCTCACCTTCGTGCTGGTGGTGGTGGTGTACCTGGCGCGCGAGGTGGTCGGCGCGTTGAACGAGGACAGCGTGGCGCAGTTCGCCCACATCGCCGGCGGCGTGTGCGGCAGCCTGTTCGGGTTCGCGGTGAAGCGCAAGTAGCTGCCAGCGCCGGCGGCGGCGGTCCGTCTTCTTGTTCGCCATCCGGATGAAGCGCGGCGACGGGCGCTCGCCGGGCGGCAGCAGGCCGGCCTTCCGGTAGTGTACGGACGGGCGCCTCGCGGCCCGGTTTTCTGCTATCTTTGCACTCTATGGGATCGGAATCCTCGAACGGCATTCTGCGCACCCTGAGCAGCGCCTGCGCGCGTTTCCAGGAACTGGAGACGGCGATCGCGGATCCGGCGCTGTTCAAGGATCAGCGCCGCACGCGCGAGCTGATGCAGGAGCACGCCGCGCTGCGGCCGGTGTATTCGGGTCATGAGCGGCTCCGGGAGCTGGACCGGGAGATCGAGGAGACCACCTCCCTGCTGGACGACTCCGACGGCGACGAAGAGATGGCCGACATGGCGCGCGAGGAACTGGAGCGCCTGCGCAACGATCGCGGCACCCTGATCGCCGAGTTGCGCGTGCTGCTCATTCCCAAGGATCCGCGCGACCGCAAGAACGTGATCATGGAGATCCGCGCCGGCACCGGCGGCGACGAGGCCACCCTGTTCGCGGCCGACCTGTTCCGGATGTACAGCAAGTACGCGGACCTGTGCGGCTGGAAGCTGGAGATGCTGTCCAGCCACGGCACCGAGGTGGGCGGCTTCAAGGAGGTGGTGTTCTCGATCACCGGTACCGACGTGTTCGCCCACCTGCGCTACGAGAGCGGCGTGCACCGCGTGCAGCGGGTGCCGGTGACCGAGTCGAGCGGACGCATCCACACCTCCGCGGTAACGGTGGCGGTGCTGCCGGAGGCGGAAGAGGCGGACGTCGCGCTCAAGCCCGAGGATCTGCGCATCGACGTGTTTCGTTCCTCCGGCCCCGGCGGCCAGAGCGTGAACACCACCGACTCCGCGGTGCGCATCACGCACGTGCCGAGCGGGGTGGTGGTGACCTGCCAGGACGAGAAATCGCAGCACAAGAACAAGGCCAAGGCGCTGCGCGTGCTGCGGGCGCGCCTGCTGGAGGCGCAGGAGGAGAAGGTGGAGGCCGAGCGCGCGGCGTTCCGGCGCAGCCAGATCGGCTCGGGAGACCGTTCCGAGCGCATCCGCACGTACAATTTCCCGCAGAACCGGGTAACCGATCACCGCGTGAACTTGACGCTGTACAAGCTGGAGGAGATTCTGCTCGGTGCCTTGGGAGCGGTGGTCGAGACATTGCAGGCGAGCGAACGCGACGCCTACCTGAACTCGGAGGCGTCGTGAAGGTTCCGGCGGCGGCCGTGACGGTGCAGGCGGCGGCGGCGACGGTGCGCGGGGCGGTGCTCGCCGGCCGCGACCGGTTGCGCGCCGCCGGCGCGGACAGTCCCTACCTGGACGCGGTGGTGCTGCTTGCGCACGCGCTCGGGGTGTCCAAGGAGCGCCTGTTCGCGGCCTATCCCGACCCGTTGCCGGCGGCGGCGCGCGACCGCTTCCGGCGGCTCGTGGCGCGGCGCGGGGCCGGTGAGCCGGTGGCCTACCTGCGCGGCTGCAAGGAGTTCTACGGCCGCCCGTTCCTGGTCGACCGCTCGGTGCTGATCCCGCGCCCGGAGACGGAGCTGCTGGTGGAGGCGGCGCTGCGCGCCGGCGATGGCCTGGCCGCCGCGCGCGGCGGCGCGGTGGCAGTGCACGACGTGGGCACTGGCTCCGGCGCCATCGCCGTGACGGTGAGCCTGGAACGGCCCGGCTGGCGGGTCGGCGCCTCCGACCTGTCGCCGGCCGCGGTGGCGGTAGCGGAGCGCAACCGCGACCGCCTGGGCGCCGCCGGGGTACGCATGGAGGTGTGCGACCTGCTGCCCGCGGCCCCGGCGCGCTGGGACCTGGTCGCGGCCAACCTGCCGTACCTCGCGAGCGGCGAGGTGGCCGCGCTGCGCCGCCGCCGCTGGCCGGAGCCGGAGCTGGCCCTGGACGGCGCCGCCGACGGGCTGGCCCCGAGCCGCCGCCTCATCGACCTGTCTATTATACACATAT
>JAPPGB010000039.1 GCA_028821475.1 Spirochaetaceae bacterium | reverse complement strand
GGGCGCCGCCGGCCGGGGTGCCCCCGGGGGGGGGGGGGGGGGCGCCCCTTCCCGGGGGGGGTTACGGGCCCCGCGCGGCACCCCCCCCCGGGGCGGGGGCGGGGCCCGGCGAGCTGGCCGGCAGCGTCAACGCGTCGCTCGGCCCGCGTCTGCCGCCGGCCTTCCACGTCCGCCTGTCCGGGCGCGCCCCGTCACCGTACGGGGAGCTGGCCGCGGCCGTGGCTACAGCGGGCCGCGAATTCCGAGCCCTCGGCGGCGGTGCCCCGGATGCGTCGCTCGCCTGGGCGGCCCGGTTGAGCGGCGCCGCCGGGCCGCGTCCCTGGCGCGTAGGGTACCGGTTCGCCGTGCGCGGCGCGGTACCTCGGGCGGCGATACACGCGGCCCGCGCCGGCGCCGCGGCGGAGCACACCGTGGAACTGGCGGTGACCCCCTCGGTACGGCTCGGCGCGGTGACGCTGGGCGGCGAGGGCGCGGTGCAGGCCGGTTCGGCGGGCGCCGTACCCACGCTCGTCGTCCAGGCGCGCGCGCGCGCAGGCACGATCTCGATGCGCTGGCGCGGCGCGCGCTCCGGGGACACGCTGCAGGTGCGCGCCGCCACGGCCGCATCTCCGGTTGCCGTGGAAGCGGGATGGCGGGTCGCGTCCGAGAAGATCACTACCGAGCTCGCGGTCGAGGTACGGCTGCCGCGTGGCCGGCTGCGGGTCGTCGCCGCCGGACTCGGCGATCCGTCTCCGAACGGGCCGCGGCTCACCGTGACGATGTCGGTCGACCGGTAGCCCGCCGGCGCCCGGCGCCGCGAGAGCGCGGGGTCGGCCCCGTCCGGCGCGCGGGCTCGGTTTGAACCGGGCCGGTGCGTCGGTGTACCTTCGCTCCCGACAAGCCGATGACCGATTCCGCCAAGGCACCGCACCAGCTTCGGATCTTCAACACCCTAGGCCGCACCGTGCAGCCGTTCGTGCCCCGCACCGAGGGCTGCGCCCAGCTCTACGCCTGCGGACCTACCGTATACGACTATGCCACCATCGGTAACTTCCGCACGTTCATCTTCGTCGACGTACTGCGCCGTACCCTCGATGCACTCGGCTACCGGGTGCGCCACGTCATGAACATCACCGACGTCGGCCACTTGGCCAGCGATGCCGATGAAGGCGAGGACAAGATGCTCGCCGGCGCGCGCCGCGAGGGGCGTACCGTGTGGGACATCGCGGCGTTCTACACCGACCGGTTCTTTGCCGACGCGGATGCGCTGAACATCCTCAGGCCCGACGTCATCGCCAAGGCAACCGATCATATCGACGACATGATCGCGCTCATCCGGCGACTCGAAGCGCGCGGGTTCACCTATGTCGCCGGCGGCAACGTGTTCTTCGACGTCGCCCGGTTCGCCCGCTACGGCGAGTTGGCGCTGCTCGACCGCCAGCGGCTGCAGGCCGGCGCCCGCATCAGCGTCGACCGCAGCAAGCGCAATCCGGAGGACTTCGGCCTGTGGTTCACCCGCTCCAAGTTCGAGGACCAGGCGATGATCTGGGATTCGCCGTGGGGACGGGGCTACCCGGGATGGCACATCGAGTGCAGTGCCATGTCGATGCGCTACCTCGCCGAGCAGTTCGACATTCATTGCGGAGGCATCGACCTGATTCCGGTTCATCACACCAACGAGATCGCCCAGGCGGAGGCGGCGCTCGGTATCGGGCACGATGATGCGGGACGCTGGGTGAACTACTGGTGCCACGGCGAATTCCTCCTGGTGAACGGGACCAAGATGTCCAAGTCGAAGGGCAACTGGGTCACCATCGGCCAGCTCCAGGAAAAGGGCTACGACGCGCTCGACTACCGATACTTCGTGCTCGGGGCGCACTACCGGGCACACCAGAACTTTACCATGCGCGCCCTGGATGCGGCGCGCGCCGCCCGCGCCGGCCTGGTGCACCGGGTGGCGGCGCTGGCGCGGGCGGCCGCGGTCGACGATCCCCGCACCATGGCGGGCGCAGATTTCGCCCACCCGGCCGCGCGCGAGGCGCTCGCCCACGCGGCAAGCGACCTGGCGATGCCGCGCGTGCTTGCCCGCCTCTGGCAATTGGTCAAGAGCGATGCCGGCGATCCCGAGTGCGCCTTGCGGGCGGTCGGCGCGATCGACGGCGTGTTGGGGTTGCAGCTATTGCGATCGGCCGCGACCTTATTGGAGAACGAGGCACAGGCGGATCCGGAAGTGGACGCGTTGGTGCGTGAGCGGGACGAGGCGCGCCGCCGGCGTGACTTCGTACGCGCGGACGCGATTCGAACGCAGCTCGCCGCGCAGGGCATCGAGTTGCGCGACGCCGCTACCGGCACCGTGTGGCAGCGCGCCGGCGCGGTGCCGGAGCAGGCAGGGTAGGGCGGAGGTGTAACCTCCAGGCGTTGCGGTGGTTTTATATGGTGCGGTCAAAGACTGAACGGTGGTGGCGAGACAGCGATTTCGGCGGTGTCTACCGCGAATTGTTTCCGTTGATATTTCGGGTGGCCTTCCGGATCGCCGGCGAACGCGGAGTCGCGGAGGATCTGGCTCATGAGGCATTCCTGCGCCTGCTGAACCGCGATACGCCCCTGCCGAGCGTGGATGAGACGAAGTACTGGTTGTTGCGGGTGGTGCGCAACCTGTCGTTGAACTACGAGAAGCGCCGGGCGCGCGAACGGCGCGCCGTCGGACGCCTCGAGCAGGAAGGCCCCACGCTCGGGTTGCCGGCCGACGCCCCGCTGATGGCGGCTGCCGACCGCGACGCGGTGCAAGAGGCGCTGAACGAACTGCCGCACAACATGCGCGCCGCCATCGTGCTGCGTGAATACGGCGGCATGAACTATCGCGACATCGCTTCGGTGCTCGGCATCAGCGAAGGCAACGTGAAGGTGCGTCTGCACCGGGCGCGCCGGCATCTGGCACGGCTGCTCACCGACGGGGTGCGCCATGTGTCCTGAAAGCACCCTGCTGTCCTCCTACGTCGACAACGAGATCGGGCCCGCCGACGCGCGCCGCGTGGAGCGGCACGTCGGCGAGTGCCACGCCTGCCGTGAGTTGCTGCGCGCTTACCAGGCGGTGAGTCACACCCTGCTGGAGAGCCGCGAGCCGGACGTCAGCGCGGCCGGCGACCGGATCTGGCGGCGACTCGACTCGGTGCGCAGCGCGCTGCGCAGGCGCGCGTCGTTCTGGACCAGCGGCGTACGGGTGCCGGCACCGGTGGCGGTCGCACTGATGGCGGGCGTGACGCTGATCATCACCAGCGTGGCGATGTGGGCGCGGGTCAACGACGGGCGTCCGGAACTGCCGGCCTTCGGAGCCGCCGCGGTCAGCGCGGTCGCGAGCGGCGCTCAGCCGGTGCAATGGCTGGAGCAGGGGGCGATCGTCATCCAGTTGCCGGACGAACCGCAGTTCATACAGCGCGGCAAGCCGACCATCCTGCGGGAAGCGGAATTCTCGGCGGCGACCGCGCAATCGGCGGTGCTTCCCTGAGCGCAGCAGTGCGGCCATGACGGCAGGCATCGTGCGCGCATCCGAGCGGATTCGCAGGCCGGTGACGGCCCTGCTGATCGTGTCGGCTGCAGGGCTCGCCGGTGCCCAGGCGCCCCCGCAGAGCATGATCGAGAGCGCGTTGCGGTCGGCCCGCGACGACCAGCTCGAGATCAAGGTAGGCCTCTCGCTCACGCAGACCGAGCCGTTCACCAACTGGAATACGCAACAGTCGGAACTTACCATCCCCGGCCGGGCGGTGAATGTCGAGGTCAACGGCAGCAATCTGCGCATTCGCGCGGTGTTCACCCCGTACCTGGGCGAGGATGGCGAGCTGGAGCTGGTGGCGCAGGGCCAGGTGTGGCTGGACGACGGCCCCGAGGCTCCGACCCGCTACGTGGCGACCTACCGCAGCGTGCCGCTGTCGCTCGGCGAGAAGCTGCTGTTCTTCCCGCTTGGGGTCGCGGAGGGCGTGGCCGATGAAGTCACCCTGAAGCTGGAGGTGGAGATTGTCCGCTACCAGCCGGAGCGATCGAGGATGGCCACGACTGGACGCTAGGGCTGTCCGGCTCGGACGGCGCTGAGCGATCCGGCTCGGTGGATGTTCGCTTCGCTGCCGCCGCGCGGCCGCGCCCTGGTCCCGGCCGCGGCGCTTATCGTACTGCTCGCCGTATTGCTGCTCGGCTCGCACAGCCGCGCGCCGGTGATCGAGGCAGCCGACCCGGCCATCGGGCACGGCGGCGACGTCCTGATCGTCACCGGCCGCGGATTCGGCGCGGCGCGTGACGGCGGTCAGGTGCTGATCGCCGGCGTGGCGCCGACCAGCAGTGCCTACCTGGAATGGAGCGCGGCACGGATCAGCGTCCGCGTGCCGGAGGAGGTACGTTCCGGCTTCGTCTACGTGGTGGCCGGTGGCCGGCGCAGCAACGGCGTCCTGTTCGCCAACCGCGACCATCTGCCGCGCGTGGGCGCCGCGCTCGCCGATCCGGGCCAGCCGCTGGTGGTCGACGTCAGCAAGCGGCGGGCCGCGGTGGGAGATGCCGTGGTCATCACCGGCCGCAACTTCGGCTCGCGGCGCGGCTCATCGGCGGTGCTGTTCACCTGGCTGTCAGCGGGTCCGCTGGCGGCCGGTGAGGGCACGGCGGAGTTCGTCGCCGCCGACGCGCACGACTTCGACTACGAGAACTGGTCCGACACGGAGATCCGGGTGCGGGTTCCGGACGGCGCCGCCACCGGCAACCTGCTGGTGCGCACCGAACGCGGATCCAGCAACCAGGTGTTCTTCGAAGTCGGCTCCGCGGTGGGCAGCAAGCGCTA
This sequence comes from Spirochaetaceae bacterium, assembly GCA_028821475.1. Taxonomy (GTDB): domain Bacteria; phylum Spirochaetota; class Spirochaetia; order SZUA-6; family Bin103; genus Bin103. Next base: position 12,609 of record JAPPGB010000039.1, on the reverse strand, counting down.
CACGGGCCGGCGGACCTACTCGGTGAGCATGCAACTGTCGATCACCGACGTCCGCGCCTCCGGTCCCAACGACCTGTACCTGTGGATGCCGAAGGTGTGGCAGGCGCCGGCGCAGCGCAATGTGCGGTTGGTGGCCCGCGAACCCGAACCGCTGTACGAGGACATCGCGGGAGTGGCCGTGTTTCAACTGCGCAACCTGGTACGCGGCGACGTGTACGACGTGACCCAGCAGTTCATCTTCGAGCGCTACGCCGTGCAAACGGACGTCGACGAAGGGCGCGTGGAGCCGTACGACCGGGCGACGCGGGCGTACCGCACGTTCACCAGCCCCGAGCCGCTCATCGCCGCTGACGACGAGCGTGTCGTCGCCCTGGCCGAGCGCCTGACGCGCGGCGAGCTCAACCCGTGGCGGCGCGCCCGCCAACTGTACGACGGGCTGCTGCGCCGGCTCGTGTACGACGCCCGGCGCGCCGCCGATCCGGTGGCCGCGCTGGCCGCCGGCAGCGGCGACGCGTACGATTTTGCCATGCTGTATACCGCCCTGCTGCGGGCCGCCACGGTGCCGGCGCGTCCGGTGGCGGGCTACCTGGTGCAGTCGCCGGACCGCCTGCATGCCCACTACTGGACCGAACTCTACCTGCACCGGTTTGGATGGGTGCCGGTAGACCCGGCCCTCGGCTCGGGAGCCGGCCTGCTGCCGGTCGATCCCGGCCGCGATCCTGCCGCGTACTACTTCGGCAACCTGGACAACCGCCACCTGACCCTTTCCAAAGGGGTGGTGGAGACCGGCAAGCTCGTTGCGCATGGCAGAACCGTGCAGCGGGCCGATCTGGGCACGCTCCAGGTGCACCACGAGGAGGTGGTCGGCGACCTGGCGTCCTACACCGCCCGCTGGAGCGGGCTGACCATCCTCGGCGTGTATTGATTCCTCGGCGAGTATCGAGGCTGCCGAAGCGGCCGGAAGCCGAGCAGCGGGTCGACGCAGACTCGACAGGCCGGGAGCCGGCATGACAACATCGGCGCCGCATGGCGAGCTGCGAGATCACCGCCCTGGCACTTGATATGGACGGCACGCTGTTGACCAGCGACAAGCGCATCACCGACGACACGCTGGTTACGCTGCGCGCACTGTTGGCGAGCGGGTTGAGTATCTTCGCCGTCACCGGCAAGGCGCCGCGCATCACCGCCCGCTGCCTGGCGCCGCTGCGCCTGCCGATGGTGTGTCTGGACGGTGCCGTGCACGTCGCCGGCGGCGTGCAACGCTGGGTGGAGGGCGCCACGATCGACGATCGGCTGGCCGCGCGCCTGCTGCACGATTGCCGCGGGCCGTGTTACGTCCTCGCCGGCGGCGCAACGCAGGTGCGCGGGCCGGTGGACGAAATCCAGTACGCCGACTGGTCGGACCAGGTCGGGCGCCTCGGCGACGCACCGCTCCGGCGGGTGACCCACCTCGTGTTTACCGCCCGCGGGCGGGCGGAGCTGGCGGCTACCGCGCGGCGCGTCATCCGCCTCGCGCAGCGAGCGCCGGGAGCGGCCGGCGGCGGGCTCAGCGTTTACCTGACCGAGGCGCCGTTCCACGGATGCCACGGCCTGTTCGTCCGCAGCGCCGGCTGCACGAAGCTGCGCGGCGCCCGCGCGATGGCGCGCCGGCTCCACTTTCCGCTCGATGCCGCCATGTTCATCGGCGACTGGGTGAATGACATACCACTGCTGCAGGCGGTGCGATTCCCGGTCGCGATGCGCCACGCCCCGCGCGCGGTGAGCGAGTGCGCGCGCGCCGTGACGCTGTTCGGGAATGACGACGAGGGCGTGAGCCGGTTTCTCCGTGCCTACTTCGCAGGCGCCGCGCAACCGGCGGCAGGGCGGGCGGGATGAGCAAGGCGCCGACCGGAATCGAACCGGTGCATAAAGGTTTTGCAGACCTCTCCCTTACCTCTTGGGTACGGCGCCACGGTTGCCGTAATGGTACGGAATGACATACCCTCCTGTAAAGGTGCAATATCCACAGGAGCGTCGGTTGCCGTCCAATGCCGACCTGCAGGATCTGCTGGCAAAGGCGACGACGCGTCTCGAAAACTGGCGCCTCGAGTTGGAGACCAACCCCAACCCGAGGATGGTGCACTCGCTGCGCAACATCCTCGGGCACATGGAGTCGATTTCCCGCGTCGTGGACACCAAGGCCGCGTTCTCCTACAAGCACCTGTCGCGCCAGATGTCGCTGCTCATCGGCGCGGTGGCGGACCTCAACCTGGCGATCACCGAGTCACTTGATGGCGATGACGTCATCGACGCCGGCGAGGAGGAAAGGATCAACAACAGTCTGAAACGGGTGGTGGAGTCGGCCGTGGAGTTGATCCGGATCGTCCAGACCGGATTCGTCCTCAGCCGCCGCGCGCGGTCCACCTTGCCCTCCGTCAGCAACGGTCCGACGAATGCAACCGAACGTGCGCAGGCCGGCCATGCACACGCGCGGGGGCAGCGGTGAGAGAGATGGTCCAGATGCTGGCGCCGGACGGCACCTACACCGCCGATCCCGCCTACTGTTGCTACGCGATGAACGACGCGCAACTGCGCACCGCCTATCGCCACATGGTGCAGGCACGCGCCGCCGACGAGTGGGCGTTCAGCCTCAACCGCCAGGGCCGGCTCGGCACCTACCCGCCGGCCACCGGCCAGGAGGCGAACAGCGTCGGCGCGGTCATGGCGTTGCGCGAAGACGACTGGATCGTGCCCACCTACCGCGAACTCGGCGGCCTGCTGACGCGCGGGGTGCCGCTGAAGCAGTTTTTCCTGTACTGGCTCGGCAACGAGCATGGCAGCGCCTTCGAGCGCGAGCTGTACCACGTCACGCCGATCGTGCTGCCGATCGGCTCGCAGTTGCCGCACGCGGTCGGCCTGGCGTTCGCCGAGCGCTATCAGGGCAGCGACCGCATCGCCATCGGCTTCGTCGGCGACGGCGGCACCTCCGAGGGCGACTTCCATGAAGCCTTGAACTTCGCCGGGCTGTGGCAGGCGGGCACCATCTTCTTCGTGCAGAACAACCAGTACGCGATTTCCGTGCACCGCGATCAGCAGGCGGCCGGCGCCACCATCGCGCAGAAGGCGGCTGCGTACGGCTTCGAGGGCGTGCAGGTGGACGGCAATGACGTGACCGCCGTGTACGCCGTGACCGCGGCGGCCGCCGCCCGCGCGCGTGCCGGCGGCGGGCCCACGCTGATCGAAGGCGTCACCTACCGGATCGGACCGCACACCACCTCCGACGATCCGAAGCGCTACCGCAGCGACGAAGAGGTTGCCGAGTGGCAGAGCCGCGACCCGATCGTGCGCCTGCAGAAGCTGCTGCGCGCGCGCGGGCTGATGGATGACGCCGAACTCGCCGCGGTGATCACCGCGGCGCGCGAGCGAGCGCGCCGCGAGTTCGACGCCGTGGAACCGTTCGAACGGCCCTCCGTGGAGGACACCTTCCGCTACGTGTACGCGGAGATGCCGCCGCTGATGCTGCGCCAGTTGGCCGAGCGGCGGCGGCGGCTGGAGCGGACCGGAACGTGAAGTCCTCGACGCTGCTCGGCGCCATCAACGCGGCGCTCGCTGACGCGCTGCAGGAAGATGACGCGGTGGTCGTGTACGGCGAGGACATCGGCGTCAACGGCGGCGTGTTCCAGGCAACCGCCGGCCTGCAGAGCCGCTTCGGCAAGCGCCGTTGCTTCGACTCCCCGATTGCCGAGAGCGGCCTGGTCGGCACCGCCGTGGGCATGGCGATGGCGGGCCTCAAGCCGGTGGTGGAGATTCAGTTCAGCGGGTTCGTGTGGCCGGCGTTCAACCAGATCGTGTGCCACGCCGCGCGCACCCGCAACCGCAGCCGCGCAGCGCTCACTCTGCCGATGGTGGTGCGCATGCCGTACGGCGGCAACCTGAAGGCCCTCGAGCATCACTCCGAGAGCATGGAGGCGACGTTCGGGCACGTGCCCGGCCTCAAGGTGGTAATCCCTTCCACGCCGCACGATGCCAAGGGACTACTGCTCGCCGCGATCCGGGATCCGGACCCGGTGATCTACATGGAGCCCAAGCGATCCTACCACTCGCCGCAGCAGGCAATCCCGGATGCGCCCTACGTCCTGCCGCTCGGGCGGGCGCGGGTGGAACGCGCGGGCGACGCCGTCACGCTGATTGCGTACGGGGCGATGATGCGCGAGGCGCGCACCGCGGCCGCCTGGTTTCACGGCCAGGGCATCGGCGTCGAGTTGATCGACCTGCGCACCATCTACCCGTACGATTGCGACACGGTGCTCGACTCGGTGCGCAAGACCGGCCGCCTGGTGGTGGTGCACGAGGGTCCGCGCTCGTTCGGCGTGGCGGCGGAGTTGATGGCGCTGGCGACCGAGGAGCTGTTCATGCACTTGGATGCACCGCCGCGCCGGGTCACCGGCAGCGATGCCGTGATCCCCCTGCCGGCTGCCGAGCGCTTCTACTTCCTCACCGCCGAACACATCGTTGACGCGGTGCGGGAGACGGTCGAGTTTTAGAGGGCTCGCCGCGCCGTGACCTTGCAGACAAGCCTTGAGTCCGACAAGCATTGAGTCCGGCAGTATTGAGTCAGACAAAGCATGAGGAACCATCGATGAGTTACGAATTCAAGTTTCCCGATATCGGTGAGGGTCTTACCGAGGGCAAGATCCTCGAATTCAAGGTGGAACCCGGCGCCGAGGTGGAGGCCGGCGACATCCTGGCGATCGTCGAGACCGACAAGGTGGTGGCGGAGATCGCTTCGCCGCGCAGCGGGGTCGTGGTCAGGTTCGGCTCCGCGGTGGGAGACCGGATCGGCGTCGGGGAGACGCTGGCATTCATCGACGCTGCCGACGGCGCGGACGACGGCAGCGTCGCGGCGACCGGCGCCGTCGCGAGCAACGGCGGGCACGAGTTCCAGGCGCTGGTGGGCACCCTCGACGCCGCGCCCAACTCGCTGCCGGCGAGCGACGAACTGGACGCGCCGGCCGGCGCCGCCGAGCCGGCCGAAACCGAGGCGGATGGCGCACCCGAGGACGGCGCCCGCGCTGCCAACGACGGCTCCCGGTCGCGCGACGGTGCAGGCGCCGCCGAGCCGCTGGTCACCCCGGCCGCGCGCCGTCTGGCGCGTGACCTCGGTGTCGACCTGGCGCGCGTAACCCCGGATACGGCCGGCGGCCGGATTCAGCGCGAAGACGTGGAGCGAGCGGCGGCCGGCGCGCCGGCCGCGGCCCCGCCACGCGCCGGGCGCTCCGACTTCGCGTTCCCGCTGATCGACGATCCGCTGGTTACCCCTTCCCACCTGCCGCTCGGGCAGACGGTCGAACTGACCATCCTGCGCAAGACGATCGCTCACACCATGGAGAGCAGCCGCAAGATCCCCACCGCCACCATCTTCGACACGGGTGTGGTGGACGACCTGGTGGAACTGCGCGCCAAGGTCAACCACGGGCGCGACGTCCGGGTGAGCTTCCAGCCGTTCTTCATGAAGGCGCTCGCCACGGCGCTGCGCCGTTATCCGGTGCTCAACGCCCACTTCAACCCGATGTCGGAAGAGCTGACGGTATTCAAGGACATCAACATCGGGGTGGCGGTGAACACCGAGGCGGGGTTGATGCTGCCGGTCATACACAATGTCGAGAACAAGACCATCCGCCAGATAGACACCGAGATGAAGGACATGGTCGAGCGCGCGAAGGGACGGCAGATCAGCATCAAGGATCTGCGCGGCGGCACGTTCAGCCTGACCAACTTCGGCCCGTTCGGCGGCATGTTCGCCTCGCCGATGATCTATCCGCCGCAGGTGGCGATCATCGGCGCCGGGCGCATACACCAGGCGCCGACGGTGGTGGACGGCGTCGTGCGCGCGGCCTGGGTACTGCCGGTGTCGCTGGCGTTCGACCATCGCGTGGTCGATGGCGTGCCGGCGGCAGAGTTCGCTTCCTACTTCCTGGAGCTGTTGCGCGGCCCGCAGGAACTGTTCGTTTCGATGTAGCGCGGGCCGTGGATACCCGCCCAAGGCGGCGGCCGCCGGCGGCCTCGGCACCGGGGGCATGGCCGCTTCGCCGGCCACCGCTGCAGTCGCCGTGGCCGGCGGCGCCGCAGTACCACCTGCCGCGCACCCGATCCACCGTCGAGGATGCGCGCCGGCTGGTGCGCCTGGCGCCGTACCACGGCGCGCTGATCACCGCAGACTATCAGACCCGCGGCCGCGGCCGTACCGCAGCCCGGCGCTGGGTCAGCGAGCCGCGCCGCAACCTGCTGTTCAACCTGCTGCTGTCGGCGGACAGCGTCGGCGCGCAGCCGCAACGGCTGCCGCTGCTGACCGGCCTGGCGGTGGCGCGGGCGGTCGAGGCGGAGGGCGGCCCGGCATGCCGGGTCAAGTGGCCCAACGACGTGGTGGCGGGCGGCGCCAAGATCGCCGGCTGCCTGTGCGAACGGACCGGCGGCTGGTACAGCGTCGGAGTCGGGGTGACCTGCAACCAGCGGCGTGGCCTGCCGCCCGGCGCGCCCGGCGAGCTGCCCGCCTCGTCGATCCGGTTGCAGAGCGGGCGGTGGGTGCGGCGCTGGGTGCTGCTGGCTGCGATCCTGGCGGCCCTGCACCGGCTGCTGGCGGAGCCGGAGTGGGCGCCGGCGGCGGATCGGAAGCTGCTGCTGCGCGGTGAGTGGGTACAGCTCGACGGCGCCGCGCGCGGCCTGCCGCGGGAGGTGAGGGTGATCGGGATTACCGCCGCCGGCGGCCTGACGGTGGAGGACGCCGCCGGGCTCCGCCACACCTGCTTTGCCGGCAGCATACGTGTCCCGGCCAATTTCCCCCGCGCCACCGGGCGCGGCGCCGGGCAGCCACAAACTGTTGCTTCGCGGCCGGGCTGTTAGTATCTTCTCGCCGATTCCTAAATCATCAATCTCACATCGTCAGGAGCAATGTAATGGCGAAGCAGTTGCAATTCGACGAGTCGGCTCGCAAGTCGCTGTTGAAGGGCGTCGAAAAGCTTTCGACGGCGGTCAAGGTGACGCTCGGACCAAAAGGCCGCAACGTCGTACTGGACAAGAAATTTGGGGCCCCGACCGTCACCAACGACGGCGTGACCATCGCGAAGGAAATCGAGCTGGAAGAGCCGTTCGAGAACATGGGTGCGCAGCTTCTCAAGGAAGTAGCCACCAAGACCAACGACGTGGCGGGCGACGGTACCACTACCGCCACCGTGCTGGCTTACTCCATGGTGCGTGAGGGCCTGCGCTCGGTGGCCGCCGACATCAATCCCATGGAGATCAAGCGCGGCATGAGTCGTGCCGTGGAGATCGCCGTCGCGGACATTCAGGACACCGCCAAGGAGATCAAGGAGAAGGGCGAGATTGCGCAGGTCGCCGCGATCTCGGCCAACAACGACAACGACATCGGCGAGTTGATCGCCGACGCCATGGAGAAGGTCGGCAAGGACGGCGTGATCACCGTCGAAGAGTCCAAGTCGATGGACACCAACCTGGAAGTGGTCGAGGGCATGCAGTTCGACCGCGGCTTCCTGTCGCCCTACTTCGTGACCAACCGCGACACGCAGGTCGCCGTATTCGAGAACCCACTGGTGCTGATCCACGACAAGAAGATCTCCAACATGAAGGATCTGCTGCCGGTGCTGGAGAAGATCGCGCAGGCGGGCAAGCCGCTGCTGCTGATCGCCGAGGACGTGGAAGGCGAGGCGCTGGCCACCCTGGTGGTCAACAACCTGCGCGGCACCCTGAACGTGTGCGCCGTCAAGGCGCCCGGTTTCGGCGACCGCCGCAAGGCGATGCTGGAGGACATCTCGATCCTGACCGGCGGCCAGGTGATCTCCGAAGAGCTGGGCCTGAAGCTGGAGAACACCGACGTGAGCCAGCTCGGCTCCGCCAAGCGCGTCAACATCGACAAGGAAAACACCACCATCATCGAGGGCGCGGGCAAGGAGAAGGACATCAAGGACCGGATCGCGCAGATCAAGGTGCAGATCGACGAGACCACCTCCGACTACGACCGCGAGAAGCTGCAGGAGCGGCTGGCCAAGCTGGCCGGCGGCGTGGCGGTGATCAACGTCGGCGCGGCCACCGAGGTGGAGCTCAAGGAGAAGAAGCACCGGGTCGAGGATGCGCTGTCCGCGACCCGCGCGGCGATCGAGGAAGGCATCATTCCGGGCGGCGGCGTGACCCTGGTGCAGGCGGTGCGGGCGCTCGACGACAACGACACCGACAGCCTCACCGAGGCGGAGAAGGTCGGCTACCGGATCGTGCGCCGCGCGCTGGAGGAACCGATCCGGCAGATCGCGACCAACGCGGGGCTGGACGGATCGATCGTCGTGGAGCGCGCCAAGCACGAGGAGCGCGGCACCGGCTTCGACGCTGCCCGGATGGAGTGGACGGACCTGATGGGCGCCGGGATCATCGATCCCGCCAAGGTGACCCGGTCGGCCTTGCAGAACGCTTCGTCGATCGCCGGGCTGCTGCTTACCACCGAGGCGACCATCACCGACCTTCCCGAGAAGGAAAAGCCGCCCGCTCCCGGCGGCGGAGGTGACATGGGAGGAATGCCGCCCTATTAGCCGTCCTGTCGGCAGGGTGGATACACCTCCAAGGGAAAGGGGCGCGCCCGTCTTCACCGAAGGGCAGCGCCCCTTTTGCTTGCCCGACCCCTTTTGCTCGCCTGGAGGGGGTGCGCGGAGCGGGGTCCGGGCTTGAGGGACGGCACACCGGTGAATCGAGCAGACTTTCTGTTTGTCATAGGCTACGATGGAGACAAGGCCGTGGTGCACGGCCAGCAACGGCGCCGTTACGGCAAGCTCGGGACTGCTGGGCTCCTGGAGCAGGGGCTCTACAAGGCCGCGTTCTGTTCGGCCGAGTTTTCCGGCAAGGCGGAGGAATTGGAACTGGTGCGGGCGGCGATGGAGCGGATCTCCGGCCAGCCCAGCTCGGTGGAGGATCTGCGCAAACTGTTCGGCGTGTACGGTGTGCCGGACAACATCAAGCGGGTGGTGGTGGCGTGACGATGCCACCCCTGGCGAACTCGTGAAGGGGCTTCCCGGCGTGCCCGAAAGGCGGCTTTGGTTTGACCGCCACGCCCTCCGCGTGGTAGGTTCGGCCCCCGCTGCCGTTGCACGCGCCGGCCGTCCGCCCGCAAGAGATTGGGCGCAATAAGGAATTGGCGAAGGACACACCCACATGAACGATACCGCTTTCAACATGCTCGCTCTTCTGCAGTTCGACGCCGGCGGCGGCGCCGCCGGTGGCCAGCTCGCCACCATGCTGGTCACCTTTGGCCTGATCATCATGATCTTCTACTTCCTGGTGATCCGGCCGCAGAACCGCCGTCAGAAGGAAACCAAGGCGATGCTGGCGCAGCTCAAGAAGGGCGACCGGGTACAGACCTCGGGCGGCATTCGCGGCGTGGTGACCGCGGTCAAGGAGGACGCGGTCACCGTCAAGGTGGACGACGCCACCAAGATCGAGTTCGCCAAGGCGTCGATCACCAGCATCATCGAGCAGCGTCAGGGCGAGTCGCGGCCTGCCTCGCAGGACAAGGAGCAGTCGTAGGACGCGCTCGCGGCGCGTGTAACGAACCATGACCAAACGTCTCAGACTGATCCTCATTCTCGCGTTCGTTGCGGTAGCGGTGTGGTTCCTTACCCCGACCGTGCGCTGGTACCTGATCCTGACCGGCGATCAGCGCCGCGAGGCCAACGCCTCCCGCGAGCAGATCCGCGTGCTGGCGCGGCAGCGCGCCGACGAGGATCTGAACCGGCTGATCGAACTGGCACGCAACGACCCCGGCGATCCGGTGCCCGACGACCTCGGCTACCTGGTGCCGGCGGCGCGCGAGCGCCTGCGCGTGGAACGGCGCGACGTGCCGCGCACCTGGGACGTCGCAACCGTGGTCAACGTGTTTCCGAGCGAAGGCGAGACCTTCGTCGCCATGGAGGACCATCACCGTTCCGAACTGCTGGCGCTGAAGGACCTGCGCTCGCGCAGCATTCAGCTCGGCCTCGATCTGAGCGGCGGCATGTACGTGGTGATCGAACCCGACCTGGAGAGCCTCAGCGCGCAGACCGGCGCAACGCTCAGCGCCGTGGAGGAGGATCGTGCGTTGCGGCGCGCCCTGGAGGTGCTCAACAACCGCATCGACCAGTTCGGCGTTACCGAGCCGCAGATTCGTCAGCGCGGCGACAACCAGATCGTCGTCGAGATGCCGGGCGCGCCCGACCCGGAACGAATGCGCAGCTTCATCCTCGGCAAGGGGCGGCTCAACTTCCACATCGTCGATACCGAGGGACTGGCGCGGTTTCGGCGCTACCAGGCGGAGAACCCGGGCAGCTTTCTCGGTCCCGACGGGCAGCCGCGCGACGACACCATCCTAACCGCCGGCACCGTGCTGCGCGGACGCTACGAGAAGGACGCGTACGGCGTTGACCAGTTGCTCGGATACACGGTGATCAACGACGAGATCGGCCTGGAGGGTTCCTACATCCAGCAGGCACAGGTGAGCCGCGATCCGATTACCCAGCAACCGACCGTGATCTTCAACCTCACCGGCGAGGGCGGCGACATCTTCTTCAAGCTGACCAGCGAAAACGTCGGCAACGTGATGGCCGTGGTGCTCGATGACCGGGTCAAGGCGGCTGCGACGATCTCGGAACCGATCCGCAACCAGGTGCAGGTAACCGGATTCACCCAGAGCGAGGCGGAGGACCTGGCGCTGGTGCTGGAGACCGGCGCCCTGCCGGTGCCGCTCGATATTCTCAGCCAGCAGGCGATCGGCGCATCGCTGGGAGAGGACGCCATCCGCACCGGGCTCAACTCGATCGCCCTCGGCATGGCGGCGGTGCTGATCTTCATGCTCGTGTACTACAAGGGCGCCGGCCTGGTGGCCGACCTGGCGCTGGTCCTCAACCTGTTCTTCCTGGTCTCGGTGCTGAGCGTGTTCAACTTCACCCTCACGCTGCCGAGCATCGCCGGCGTTATCCTGACCGTCGGCATGGCGGTCGATGCCAACGTCATCATCTTCGAGCGCATCAAGGAAGAGTACCGCCTCGGCAAGTCGGCCTCCGCCGCCGTCACCGCCGGATTCGGCAAGGCGTTCTGGACCGTCATGGACGCAAACATCACCACCTTCATCGCCGCCATCGCGCTGTCGCAACTCGGCAGCGGGCCGATCCAGGGGTTTGCCGTGACGCTGTCGGTCGGCGTGGTGTCGTCGATGTTCACCGCCCTGGTGGTGTCGCGGCTGATCTTCGACTTCTTCACCGAGACCCTGCACGTGGAGCGGCTCAGCATCGACTGGCGACGCCGCGCCGGGCTCGGACCCGCGGGGGAGGCGGCCTGATGAAGCGTGTCATCCCGTTTACCAACCTGCGCGCGCAGATGGCGGTGCTTTCGGCGGCGCTGATCGTGGCCGGTATCGTCGCGACGATGCTGCGCGGTGGCGTGAATCTGAGCGTGGACCTGAGCGGCGGCGTGGCCCAGCAGTTTCAGGTCGCTCCGGTAGCGCTGGCGATCAGCGACGGCGGCGCCGGCCTGGAGCCGGAGCTGACGCCGCCCGATCCCCTGCTTGGGCGTGCCGGGTTTCTGACCGTGCAGTGGGCGCAGGACGGCACCGCGCGGCGGCGCGTGCTCGATTTCGACGAGTTCTCGACCATCGGCGCCATCGCCGACGAACTGCGTACCATTCCCGGCGTCGAGGTCGAGCTTGCCGCGCCTCCGGCGACGCCGGCGGAGCAGTTGCAGGCACCGGGATTTCGCGAGGCGGGGCAGACCCTGGTGCTTGGCTACCTCGATCCCGGCGCACCGGGGGAAGCGCCGATCGAGGCGGTACGCGCGGCGTTCGAGCCGATCCGTACTTCGCTGCAAGCCACCGGCGCCCCGGGCGAACAGCGCTACATCGTGCGCACCGACCTGGTCGTGGACGAAGCCGGCGAGCCGGATCAGCAGGCCACCGAGGCGCGCATCTTCGAGTTGCTGGCGGCGGCGTTCGGCGCCGACCGCATCACCATCCAGCAGACCGACTTCGTCGGCCCCAGTTTCTCACGCCTGCTCGGCGAGCAGGCGGTGTGGCTGATCACGGTGGCGTTCGCGCTGATCTTCGTGTACATCCTGTTCCGGTTCCGCGCCGCCTTCGCGGTCGGCGCCCTGCTGGCCCTGATCCACGACATCGCGATCATGCTCGGCGTGCTCGGCACGCTGCAGCTCGAAATCAGCACCGCCACGATCGCCGCCGTGCTGACCATCGTCGGCTACTCGCTCAACGATACCATCGTGATCTTCGACCGCATCCGGGAGAACGACACCCTGATGCGCGACGCCGCCCCGGAGCTGGTCATCAATACCAGCATCACGCAGTCGCTGAGCCGTACGCTGATCACCTCGGTCACCACCCTGGTGGCGGTGCTGGCGATCTACCTCTTCTCCACCTCGTCGATCAAGACCTTCGCGCTGAGCCTGATGATCGGCGTGGTGGTCGGAACCTACTCTTCGATGTTCGTGGCCGCGCCCACGGTGCTGATCTGGCGCCGCATCCAGGCGCGGCGCAGTCGCCCGGTGGCGCAGCCGAGCGCGCCGGCGGCGGCCGGCGCCGTGGCGCAACCGGCG
>JAPPGB010000038.1 GCA_028821475.1 Spirochaetaceae bacterium | reverse complement strand
GGCCATCGTGGCATGCCCGCGGGGGGAGCGGCAACGCGCCGGCGCGCGCCGGCGCGCGCAGACGCCGCGCCGGGGGCTGTCGCACGCGGATGGCGGGCGGCGTTGTCAGGGCAAAGCCTGGTCGGCTACCCTGTCGTTGGCCGTTGCCGGCCCGGACCGGCACGGTGGCGGCGCCGCCGGTGACTGACAGCCAGATCAAAGCCCACCTCTACCTGCACGCCGTGCTTCCGCAACTGGAGGAGGTGGTGCGCGTGGACGCGGCCGCCCAGGCGGTGGTTGCGGGTTGGCGCAGCAGTATCGCGATGCAGGTGGCGGGCGGGCCGGGGGTGCGTCTGGAATTCGCCGCCGGACGCCTGAACGCCGTCCGGCGGGGGCGCGGTCTGCCGTCTCTGGGCCTGCTGCTGCCAAGCCCGGCGGCGGTGGTGAGGATGTTCGAAGCGGGCGGCGCGCGGCCGCTGCCATGGATGGGCGGGTGGCGGCTGCGTCTGATTGCCGGCTTGCGTACGTTGAGCGGCCGCTTGCAGTATTACCTGAAGGCGGACCGCGCACGGCTGGAAACGGATGGCGCGTTCGCGGCGGCGGTGCTGATCCGGCTGGCAGTGCTGGTTTACGCCATCGCCGTGCTTGCCGAGTGCTTGCCGGAGGGCGGCGGCGTCAGCGCCGGAGGCGCCGGGGACGGCGTGGTGTCGATCGGCGTGGCGGGCGCGAATCCGCTGCAACTGCACTGCAGCGGCGGCCGCATCACCGCATCGCGCTGCCCGCATCGGCGGGCCAATGTGACGGTGGAATTCGCCGACGCGTCGGCGGCGTTCGGAATCCTGTCGGGGAGTGCGGACCTGTGGACCGCGATCGGCATCGGTGACGTGCGCCTGCGAGGCCATCTGCTGCTGCTCGATCCGATTCTGCAATTGATGGCGCGGGTGGGGAGCTTCCTGTGAGCGAGCGGTTCCGCGATGGCGCACCGCGGTTCAGGCACGGCGATGCGCTGTTCCGGCGCGCGGCGCAGGTGATTCCGCGCGGCATCTACGGTACGCGCGGTCCATGGCTGGTGGTGCCGGGCTCATACCCGCTGTTCGCGGCGCGCGGCCGCGGCGCCCATTACTGGGACGTCGACGGCAACGAGTACATCGACTACCTGTGCGGCTTCGGGGCCAGCATCCTCGGATACGCCGACCCCACCGTCGATGCCGCCGCACACGCCGCCGACGCGGTCGGGTTCGGCTTCAATCACCCGACCACCGCGATGGTCGAGCTGGCCGAGTTCCTGACCGCGCGCATCGCCGGCATGGAATGGGCACTGTTCGGCAAGAACGGCTCCGACGCGACCAGCTACGCCATCCAGGTGGCGCGCCAACACACCGGGCGCCGCACCGTGCTGAAGGCCGACGGCGCGTACCACGGGTCGCACCCCTGGGCGACGCCCGGCACGGCCGGACTTACCGCGGAAGACCGCGCGCACGTCCACGAATTCACCTGGAACGATCACGCCGACCTGGAGACGCTGGTCACGCACCACCGGCACGATCTCGCCGCGGTCCTCGTCACGCCCTACCATCATCCCCTGTTCCACGACTCCGAGTTCTCGCAACGGCAGTTTCTGCAGCGGTTGTGCGGTCTCGCCCACCGGCACGGCGCACTGGTGATCAGCGACGACGTACGCGTGGGGTTTCGCGCCTGCCTGGACGGCTCGCACCGGGTGTTCGAGTTCGACCCCGATCTGACCTGCTATTCGAAAGCGATGGCCAACGGCCATCCGATCGCCGCCTGCCTGGGCCGGCAGCCGCTGTTCTCGGCCGCGGGCGCGGTGTTCGCCACCGGCACCTTCTGGATGCAGCAGGGGCCGATGGCCGCGGCGATGGCCTGCGTACGGCGGCTCGAACAGATCGACGGCGTGGCGCTGATGCGGCAGCGCGGCACCGAGTTGATCGAGGGGCTGCGGCAAGTGGCGGCGCGGCACGGCGAACGGCTGCACGTATCCGGCCTGCCGAGCATGCCCAAGGTGCGCTTTGCCGGTGAGACCGACTTCGTGCGCTTCCAGCGTTTCTGCGCCGCCGCGACGCGCCGCGGCGCGTACTTCCATCCCTACCACAACTGGTTCCTGAGCTGCGCCCACAGCCGCGAGGATATCGCCCGCACCGTCGACATCGCCGACTCCGCGCTGGCGGAGGTGGTCGCCGGGAGCTAACCGTCCCCGGCGCGGCGACCGCGCTCCAGGTGCCAGTTCCAGCAGGCGCGCAGGCCCTCCGCGAGAGGAGACACCGCGTAGCCGAGTTCGCGGATCGCCCTGGCGGAGCCATAGCGGCGGTTGCGGACCAGAATGCGGCAGGTGGGCAGGGAAACCCGCGGTTCGCGCCCGTTCAGGCAACTGGCGCCGGTGTGCAGCAGCCCCATGGCGTGCAGCATCCACGATGCCAGCCGGCGCCGCGGCGCGGCAGCGCCCACCACCGTGGCAACGGCTGCGAACAACTCCCGGAACGACAGCGGATGTCCGCCGAGAACGTAGCGCCGGCCGGCGCGCCCGTGATCGAGGGCGGCCAGGTGCCCGGCTACCACGTCGTCGAGCACCGCGGCCGTGGTGCCGCCGGGCGGATAGCCGGGCACGCCGGCGGCAACTTCGCGCAGCAGCCGCAGGCCATTGCCGTTGCGGTCCCCGGCGCCGAACACCAGTGCGGGGTTGACGACCACCGCCGCCACGCGCGGATCGCCGAGCACCATGCGTTCGGCCTCGTACTTGGTGTCGAAGTAGGCGATGCCGCGGCCGTGCCAGTCGTACGCGGTGGTCTCGTCGCCCAGCCCGTCGCCGGGAACCGAACCGAGCGTGGCGATGGAGCTGGTGTGCAACAGCGTGGCGACGCCGGCGCCGGCGCAGGCATCCAGCAGGCGTGCGGTGCCGTGCACGTTGACCTCGCGCATTTGCGCGGCACGGGCGGGCCAGTAGGACGCGCGCCCGGCGAGATGGCACACCGCCTCCACGCCGCGCAGTGCGGCGCGCAGCGTGGCGGCGTCGCCGAGGTCGCCGGCCGCCAGTTCGATGTCTGCACCAAGTATGGCCCGCCCCCGTTCCCGGTCGCGGACCAGGCAGCGCACCCGGTCGCCGCGCCGCCGCAGGGCGTGCACCAGCGCGGCTCCGATCTGGCCGGTGGCGCCGGTTACCAGCACCGAGCGGGCCATCAGCCGGTGCCTCCGGTGGGCAGGTGGTTTCCCAGCACGCCGCGGCAGTCGTGTCCGCCCGAATCAGTGGCGGCGGTGGTAGTGCAGCGGACGGTGCGCGGCATGCGGAGCAATCGCCCGGCTGTCGGGGGTGGTCTGGTGGATCGGCTGGTAGGGGCGGGGTCGCGCGCGCCGCGCTACCGTGTACAGTGCGGCCGCCACGTGCCGGACCACACGCGGTAGCGCGAGCAGCGCCAGGCGTGGTGGCCTCGCCACGCGGCGTGCGAGGTCGCCCGGCGACGCACGCCGCAACGCCTCGGAGGCCGGCGCCGGCCGCCAGCCGGGAGGGCCGAACAGGTACATCAGCCGTTGCCGCAAAGGACCGCTACGCATCACATCGCGCACCATGGAGCGCACTTCGTGGAAGGTCAGCGTCACCGGGTTGTGCGAGCCGACGTTTTTGGTCAGGCCGTACACGACCGGTTCCCCCTCCGGCTCGTAGGTGCCGAACAGGTGATCCCAGAATATGAACATGGCGCCGTAGTTGCGGTCCAGGTACTGCGGATTGGAGCCGTGATGAACGCGATGGTTGGACGGCGTGTTGAGGACCCGGTCGAGGAAGCCGAGCTTGCCGACCAGTTCGGTGTGCACCCAGAGCTGATAGAGGGTGGTTATGGAATTGATCGCCAGGATCGCCTCGGGCCGGAAGCCGAGCAGGGCCAGCGGCAGCATGAACAGAAAGTGCAGGGGAAGAATGAACAGGTTGAGCCGCACCGCCACCGTGAAGTTGTACTTCTGCGACGAGTGGTGGGTGACGTGAAACGCCCACATGAACCGGCACCGGTGGCCGAGACGGTGGAACACGTAGTAGATGAAGTCGTTGATCACTACCAGCAACGCCCACGACATCCACGACAACCCCATGTCCAGCGGCGCGAAGCGGTGCAGGAGCGCGAACAACACCAGGAACACGGCCTTCATGGCCGCCGCCATCAGCAGGTCCCCAAACGCCAGGGCGAAATTCGCCGCCGTATCCCGAAACTCGTACGTGCGAAGGTTGTGCAGCCAACTGATCGTGGTTTCGATGGCGATCAGCGCAACAAAGCCGATGGCAATGATTGCCTCCAGGCTCATGCGGTGGAACTCCCCGGAATGCTGCGCGGAATAACCGTAGTCACCCGCTACCACCATACGGGAGCAGCCGGTTCGCGGTCAACCGGGGAACGCCGAACAATCGGTCGCGGCACGTGCAGCCCGGACCGTGCCGCGCTCCGCGACGGTGGCGAGAAAGTGGCGGTGCAGGCGGCGGTCGGCGGTCAGCTCGGGATGGAATGCGGTGGCGAGGTGGGGGCCCTGCTGCACGGCTACCGGCCTGCCGTCGGGCAGCCGGGCCAGCACCCGTACCGCGGCGCCCGTTTCCCGCACCACCGGGGCGCGGATGAACACGGCGTGCAGCGCCTGCCCGCCGATGCCGTCCACCGACAGCTCGGTTTCGAAGCTGTCCACCTGGCGGCCGAACGCGTTGCGGCTCACGACCATGTCGACGATGCCCAGCGGTTGCGGGCGTGGATCGGTAAGGCGGCGCGCCAGCAGCACCATGCCGGCACAGGTTCCCCAGGAGGGAAGACCGCCGGCCAGCCGGGCGCGCAACGGTTCGCGCAGCGCGTAGCGATCCAGCAGCAGCGCCATGGTGGTACTTTCCCCGCCCGGAATGATCAGACCGTCCACCTCGGACAACTCGGCCGGCAGGCGCACCAGGCGGGTGTCGACGCCCAGGGCGCGCAGGGCGGCGCGATGTTCGGCGAAGTCGCCCTGCAGCGCCAATATGCCGATCAGCACGGCGACGGACGCCCGGCAGCCGACGGCCGCTACCAGCCGCGTACCGCGAGCTGTTCGGTTTCCGGTATCTCGCGGATATCGAGGCCCGGCATGGCGGCGCCGAGCCCGCGCGACGCCTCGGCCACGATCGCCGCGTCCCGGAAGTGGGTGGTAGCCTTGACGATCGCGCCGGCCATTCGTGCCGGCTGCTCGCTCTTGAAAATGCCGGAACCGACGAACACGCCGTCGACACCGAGTTGCATCATCAGCGCGGCGTCGGCCGGGGTGGCGATGCCGCCGGCCGCGAAGTTCACCACCGGCAGGCGACCGTCGCGGCGCACGTCCTGCAGGAGCTGCAGGGGGGCTCCGAGCCGCTTTGCCTCGGCCATCAGCTCGGAGTCGTCCAGGCGGCCGACACGGCGCAACGCGCCGAGCACGGCGCGCGCGTGGCGCACTGCCTCCACCACGTTGCCGGTACCCGCCTCGCCCTTGGTGCGAATCATCGCGGCACCTTCGCCGATGCGCCGCAGCGCCTCGCCCAGATCGCGGCAGCCGCACACGAACGGCACGCTGAAGCCATGCTTCCACACGTGGTTCGTTTCGTCGGCCGGTGTGAGCACCTCCGACTCGTCGATGTAGTCGACGGCGAGCGCTTCAAGCACCTGGGCCTCCACGAAGTGGCCGATGCGGCACTTGGCCATGACCGGGATCGACACCGCCTCCTGGATCTCGGTGACCTTGGTGGGGTCTGCCATGCGGGCCACCCCGCCGGCCGCGCGAATCTCCGCCGGCACCCGCTCCAGCGCCATCACCGCGCAGGCGCCGGCATCCTCGGCAATCCTGGCCTGGTCGGCGGTCACCACGTCCATGATGACACCACCCTTGAGCATCTGCGCCAGGCCCACCTTTACCGTCCAGGTGCCGGTCCTCTTGTCGCCGTTTACCACGCTCTTTGTTCTCCCGCTTGCAACTGCCCGCCGTCGCGGCCGCCCGAACCGCCGTCCGGGGCGCGCCGGAGTGCCGCTTCGGGCACTCCGGGGCGGGTCCGTGGGGGACAATATAGGTCGCGATTCGCGCCGGTGACAACGCCGCCGGACGACCGCCGGGCGGCATCCGCGCGACCGCAGGCGACAGCCGCGCGACCGCCAGGCGACAGCCGCGCGACCGCAGGCGACAGCCGCGCGACCGCCAGGCGACAGCCGCGCGACCGCAGGCGACAGCCGCGCGACCGCCAGGCGACAGCCGCGCGACCGC
>JAPPGB010000037.1:3976-43605 GCA_028821475.1 Spirochaetaceae bacterium | reverse complement strand
CGGCGGCCCCGCCGACGGCGCTGATGCGACGCGGATCCGGCCGGTCACGGCTGCGGCGCCGGAGTCGGTCAGCGGCGTGCGGCCTGCGCGTGGTGCGGGCGGCATGACGGGGAGAGCGTCGCCGCGGTGCACCCGCGATGCTCCGCTCGGCCCGCGCCGCTCGCCGCCGCGGCACCCCATTCCGGCGGCTGTCCGGCGTCACGTCTGGCTGCGCGACGGAGGGCGCTGCCGCTATCGGGATCCGCTCACCGGTCGCCGCTGCAATTCTTCCCACCTGCTACAGATCCACCACCTGCTGCCGGTTGCCGAGGGGGGCGGCCCGGAACCGGAGAATTTGGCTCTCGCGTGCCAGGCACACCACCGCATGTGCCACGGCTACGGACCCGCTCCGACGCTGGAGCCGTGGATGTAGCGCCACCTCCACGCCGAGGAAGCAGGGGAACGGCGACCGCACCAGAACACCCGACGACGCACAGGAGCGAAATAACGGGTGGCGTCGAGGTGTCCACTGTCGCCGCGCTCCCCGTGCTTACCGTGCACGAGGAGAAGACCCAACTGCTACGCCGCGGCCGCGTTCGGAAGTTGGCCGCCCGCCGTCGCTCCCGAAAGCTGTCTGCCGTCGATCCCCACAATGCGAATCTGCCGTTTCCGGCCGGAACCCCCGCGGCGGTCGCCGGGATGCGGCGCCCGGCCCGGTCATCCGTTCTGCAGGCGGCGCAGGGGAGTGGGGAAGCCACGGGCGGAGAGTTCACCGGCGATGCGGTCGGCGTCGGCGGCGTTCAGGTTGCGGATCACCACGCGGGTGACGCCGGGCCCGGATGCCAGCTCGGCGCGGTAGCCGGCGGCGCGCAGCCGGTCGAGCAGGGTGTTCGCGTTGGCGCGGTCTTCGAACGAGGCGACCTGCAGGAAGTAGGTGGCGGCCTGTGCGGCGCCGCCGCCGATCACCTCGATGCGCACCGGGGCGGTGCCGGTGCGGTCCAGGCCGAGGTCGCGCGCGGCGGCCAGCGACAGGTCGATGATGCGGCCATGCACGAACGGCCCGCGGTCGTTGATGCGCACCACGGTGGCGGCGCCGGTGCCGCGATGGGTGACGCGCACCATGGTGCCGAACGGCAGCTCGCGGTGGGCGGCGGTGTGCGCCCACATGTCGTACGGCTCGCCGCTGGAGGTGGGCTTGCCGTGGAAGTCCTGGCCGTACCAGGACGCTTCGCCGGTCTGCGTCGAGCCGACCGGGGCGCGGGTCATCTCGCGTCCGGTAGCGCAGCCGGCCAGGCCGAGCACCCCCGCCAGGGACAGGAGCAGAGGCGCACGGATTGAAGCACGGATCGAGGATGACAGTCGGCGCAGCATGTTCGTGTGGCGCCACGCCCCGACATTGCCGGGCGAGTGGCGCTTTTCCTATACTCGGCGGGAGATGGCCGCGACTGAACCCTCCCCTGCCGGTGCCCGGCCCGGGTTGCCCTCGAACCACTGGGCGGACCAGGCCGCGGAGCGCATCATCCATGGGCGCGGCGACCGCACCCGCTACGTGGTCGCCTCCGGCGTGGCTCCGTCCGGTTCGGTGCACTTCGGGCACCTGCGCGAGGTGATGTCGACCGAGCTGGTGGCGCGCGCGCTGCGCGACCGCGGCAAGCAGGTGCGCTTCATCTACTCGTGGGACGACTACGACGTGTTCCGCAAGGTGCCGGTCAACCTGCCGCGCCAGGACGAGCTGGCGCGCCATCTGCGCAAGCCGGTGGTGGACGTGCCCGATCCGTTCGACGCTGCCGACAACTTCGCCGCCGGCTTCGAGCACAGCCTGGAGCAGGTGCTGCCGCGGCTCGGCATAACGCCGGAGTACCTCTACCAGGCGCAGCGCTACCGGGACTGCCGCTATGCGGACGGCGTGCGTGCCGCCCTGGCCGCCCGCGCGAAGATCCGCGATATCCTGAACCGCCACCGCGACCGGCCGCTGGGCAACCACTACTGGCCGATCACCATCTACTCGGAGCGGGACGGCACCGACCGCACCACGGTGCTCGATTGGGACGGCGCCGACACCGTGACCTACCGCGACGTGGATGGCACCGAGAAGCAGTTGGACCTGACCCGCTCCGGCGCCGCCAAGCTGCTGTGGCGGGTCGACTGGCCGATGCGCTGGGCGTTCGAGCAGGTGGACTTCGAGCCGGCCGGCAAGGACCACCTGACCGCCGGCGGATCGTTCGACACCGGCGGCCCGATCGCCCGCGAGGTGTACGGCCACGAGCCGCCGGTCACGTTTCTGTACGGCGACGTGGGCGTGAAGGGGGGCGCCGGGCGCATCTCCTCCTCGGCCGGCAACGCGGTCACCATCGAGCAGGTGCTGGCGGTGTACCAGCCGGAGGTGGTGCGCTACCTGTACGCCGGCACGCGGCCGAGCGCCGAATTCGTGATTTCCTTCGACCTGGACGTCCTGAAGGTGTACGAGGACTACGATCAGGCCGAGCGGATCTACTACGGGAGCGCGGAGGTGGGTGCCAGGCGGCGCGCGCGGGAGGGCCGCGTGTACGAGCTTTCGCAGGTCGCCGCGCCGGCGCCGTCGATGCCGCCGCAGGTGCCGTTCCGCCACCTGTGCAACCTGATCCAGGTGCGCGACGGCGACGTGGCCGCGACCGTGGCCGCATTGGCGGCGGAGCTTGGATTGACAGGAGACGAGCATGGCGATGCCCGCCGCCGCCTGCAGGCGCGCGCGCAGGGGGCGGCCACCTGGCTCGCCGAGTATGCACCGCCGGCGATGCGGTTCCGGTTGCGGCGGCCGGATCAGCCGGCGCCGGAGGTGGCACCGGCCGAAGGGCGGGCGCTCGGCGCCCTGTACGGGGAGTTGGAACACCTGGAGCGCCACGACGGCGCCTCCCTGGCGGGTCGCATCTACGCCATCGCAGAGCAGGAGGAGCTGGCGGCGCGCGCCCTGTTCAAGGCCGCCTACCGGGTGCTGCTCGACGCCGACCGCGGGCCGCGGCTGGCAGATTTCATCCTGCTCAGCGGCCGGGGGCGCATCGCGCCGCTGCTGGAGCCCTACGCCGGCAGCGCCCCGGCGGGCGCCGCCGGCGGCGTGGCGGGTGCGGCGAGGTAGGCTGTGGCTCGAACCGCTGGCGGCCGACCGAGGCGCTGGCGACCCGCGGCGTTGATCCGGTCTCCGCGCAGCCGAGGCGCGTGCGGTGGAATTGGTCGGCGCTTCGCGACGGTGGCATCGGAACCGGCGCGTCGGGTGTTGCCGGCGGAACCGGGTACGGTGCTGACCAATGGGCGCCAAGCCAGGCGCGCCAGGTGTCGGCGCTACGACGAATTCGCGTCGAATCGCCGCGGCGATCGACCGGCTCATGGAGGCATGCGAGTGGGCGAAGGAAACGGAGGTTCAGGGTCCAGTCTCACGGCGAGGGCCGAGCTGGCCGGGCTCGCCTGTGGTTGGAACGGGGCAGCCTGCGGGCGCCGCCTGCCTGCCGAGGTGGCGCGATGAGCGGCGGGCCGCACGCAGGAACCCTCGGCGATCCGAAGGCAGCCGTGGGCCGCGCGGCCGCCGCGTTGGTGGAGTCGGGCATGCGGGTGGGGCTCGGCACCGGCTCCACCGCCGTGCACGTGGTGCGGGCGGTCGCGGCGGCGGTGCGAGGCGGCACCCTGCGCGACCTCGCCCTGGTGCCGACCAGCAGCCAGATCCAGGCGGTGTGCTGGGAGCTGGGCCTGGACCTGCTCACGCTCGGCGACCCGGCGGTGGGCGGTGCCCTCGATCTCGCCATCGACGGCGCCGACGAAGTGGACCGGGAGTGGAACCTGACCAAGGGCGGCGGCGGTGCGCTGCTCAACGAGAAGGTGGTGGCGCAGGCGAGCAGCCGCTACGTGATCGTGGTGGACGAGTCGAAGCTGGTGGAGCGGCTCGGCGAGCGCGTCGCGCTGCCGGTGGAGGTAGTGCCGTTTGCCGTGGCCCCGGTGCGCGCTGCCCTGGAGCGCCGTGGCTACCGTCCCGCCGTGCGCATGGCGGAGCGCAAGCAGGGCCCGGTGGTCACCGACAACGGCAACCTGCTGATCGACGCCTGGCCGCCGGCGGACTTGGATCCGGCGCGCGCCGAGCGCGAGCTGGCGGCAATCCCCGGCGTGGTGGAGAACGGCCTGTTCACCGCCTGCGTCACCGACCTGATGGTGGGCGGCGAGTCCGGCGTCCGACACGAGCGCCGGCCCTTGCCGCGGTAGGTTCTGGATTCACATGGAGCCAGGATGTGCTGTGCGGTGTTGGCCGATTCGCCGATGAGCGGCGCGCGCCGGCGCGTGGCGGTGCTGCTGTCCGGGGGCGTGGACAGCGCGCTCGCCCTTGCGCTGCTGCGCGAGGCGGGCCACGAGTTGACAGCATTCTACCTGAAGATCTGGCTGGAGGAGGAGCTGGCGTTCCTGGGCGATTGCCCGTGGGAGGAGGACATGGCGTACACCACCGCGGTGTGCCGCCGGCTCGACGTGCCGCTGGAGGTGGTGCCGCTGCAGGATGAGTACCGCCGGGCGGTGGTCGAGTATGCCCTTGCCGCGCTGCGCGCCGGTCACACGCCGAGCCCCGACGTGCTGTGCAACCGCGCTATCAAGTTCGGCGCGTTCGGCGACCGGCTGGCGGGGGACTACGACGCCGTGGCCAGCGGCCACTACGCGCGCCTGCGGCGGCGGGAGGACGGCCGCTGTCAGCTCCTGCGCGGCGTGGACCCGGTCAAGGACCAGAGCTATTTCCTCGCCTACCTGCGGCCCGATCAACTCAGCAGGTTGTGCTTTCCGATCGGCGGCCTGTACAAGCATGAGGTCCGCGCTCTGGCGGGCGAGCGAGCGCTGGCGCCCGCCGCTCGGCGCGACAGCCAGGGCATTTGCTTTCTCGGCAAGCTGACCTACCGCGACTTCGTGCGCGCCCACCTCGGCGAGCAGCCGGGTCCGATCCGGGAGGCCGGCACCGGCGCCGAACTCGGCAGCCACCGCGGCCACTGGTTCCACACCATCGGCCAGCGCCAGGGCCTCGGTCTGGGCAACGGCCCCTGGTACGTGGTGGCCAAGGACGTGGCCGCCAACACGGTATACGTCGCCCACGACCCCGCGGCCGCCGCACCGCGCGCCGTGTCGCTGGTGGACGGCAACTGGATCGAACCGCTGCCCGATACCACTTCGCACGACCAGCCGGTCCTGGTGCGCATCCGCCACGGCGACACGCCGCGCCCGGCCACGCTGAGCCGCGCGCCGGCGAACGGGGGACTTGTGCCCGTGTTGCGCTTCGAGGGTCCGGTCCCCGGCCTCGCCAGCGGCCAGTTCGCGGTGCTGTACAGCGCCTCCGAGCCCACCCTATGCCATGGTTCCGCCGTCATGCAGCGCCCACGCATCGCCGGCGCCATCACACCGCTCGCTCGACGACCGCGGCCAGCCATGCGTTGAGGCGAGCCTGCAGTGCCTGCAGAGCCTGCCGTGCGGACTGCGCCCTTGAGTGTTGACCGATGCTCCGGCTGTGATTAGCTTAGTGGTCCTGTAATCCTGACTAATTCGATCAGAATTGCGGAGAATGGGCGGGGAGGCGATTGGGGGACATGTTGTCGCTTTCGGCGAAGGCGCGGTATGGGCTGCAGGCGGCGTACGACCTGGCGCTGCATGCCGGCAATGGGCCGCGGCAGGCGCGCGAGGTGGCGGCCGGGCAGGGTATTCCGCAGCACTTCCTGGAGCAGGTGCTGGTGCAGCTCAAGCGGGCCCTGCTGGTACGCAGCTATCGCGGCAGTCACGGCGGCTACGTGCTGGCGCGCGATCCGCAGGAGATTTCGGTGCTGGAGGTGCTGACCAGCCTGGACGGACCGCTGGAGCTGGACGCGGGGCCATGGAGCGACGCCGTGCTGGCGGTGCCGTTGCGGCGCGCCGCGGCCGGGGTGACGCGGGCACTGGAGGTGAGTCTGGCCGACCTGGTGTGGGACAAGCAGCGTTCCGGGCCGCGCCTGACCTATCAGATATGACGGACATATGACGGACATGACACATACGACGGACAAGGCGGCCGCGGCCGCGATCGCGGAATTGGCGGCGGCCGGAGAGGGCGGGCCGGAGCCGTTGCTCGGCGCCCTGGTGCGGCGTTACGGCGACCGGGTCACGCTGGCGTCGTCGCTGGGCGCCGAGGACCAGGTGCTGACCCACATGCTGCTGGCCATCGAGCCGCGGGCGCGCATCTTCGTGCTCGATACCGGGCGCCTGCACCAGGAGACCTACGACCTGATGGCGCGTACGATGAGCCGCTACGGCATGCGCTACGAAGTGCTGTTCCCGGACGCCGCGGCGGTGCAGGAGATGGTGAGCGGCGAAGGCCCCAACCTTTTCTACGCCAGCGTGGCCGGGCGCAAGCGCTGCTGCGAGGTGCGCAAGGTGGAGCCGCTGGGGCGCGCGCTGGCCGGCGCCGACGCCTGGATTACCGGCCTGCGCCGGGCGCAGAGCCCGGAGCGCGGCGATACGCCGCTGGTGGAGTGGGACGCCGCCCATGCGACGGTCAAGGCGAACCCGTTGGCCGAATGGAGCGATGAGCAGGTGTGGGACTACCTGCGCGCCAACGGCGTGCCGTACAACGTGCTGCACGACCGCGGCTTCCTGAGCATCGGCTGCGCGCCCTGCACGCGCGCCGTGGAACCCGGCGAGCCGGCGCGCGCCGGCCGCTGGTGGTGGGAGCAGGGCACCGCCAAGGAGTGCGGCCTGCACCCGGCGGAGGCGGCGCGATGACCGCGCTGGAGCGCCTGGAGGCGCAGAGCGTGTACATCCTGCGCGAGGCGTATCGCGAGTTCCCGCGGCTGTGCATGCTGTGGTCGATCGGCAAGGACAGCACGGTCCTCCTGTGGCTCACCCGCAAGGCGTTCTTCGGCGAGGTGCCGTTCCCGCTCGTGCACATCGACACCTCGTTCAAGATCCCGGAGATGATCGCCTACCGCGACCAGTTGGTGCGCGACTGGCGGCTCAACCTGATCTACGGCGAGAACCGCGCCGCGCTCGACGCCGAGCACACCTTCCCGGCCGGCGCCATCTCCCGGATCGCCTGCTGCAAGGCGCTGAAGACCGACGCGCTGGTCAACACCCTGTCGGGTGAGTGGCCGCGTTACCGCTACGACCACGACCTGCAGCGCTACGTGCAGGACGCCAACACCGAACCCTACACCGGGGTGATCGTGGGCGCCCGCGCGGACGAGGAGGGCAGCCGCTCCAAGGAACGCTACTTCTCGCCGCGCGACCACCACAGCGACTGGGACATCGGCGACCAGCCGCCGGAGCTGTGGAACCAGTTCAAGACCGACTTTGCGCCCGGCACCCACGTGCGGGTGCATCCGCTGCTCGACTGGACCGAGCTGAACATCTGGGAGTACATCGAGGCGGAGGAGATTCCGGTGGTACCGCTCTACTTCAACCACGGCGACGGCACCCGCTACCGTTCGCTCGGCTGCTACCCATGCACCACGCCGGTGCGCTCGGACGCCACCTCGGTGGCGGAGATCGTCGACGAGTTGCGCACCGGGCAGTTCGCCCACATCGCCGAGCGCGCCGGGCGCGCGCAGGACAAGGAGGGCGACGGCACCCTCGAGACCCTGCGCCGCGAGGGCTACATGTAGTGGCGGCCCCGCACGCCGCGAACACCGTGGACACCGCGAACGCCGCCGACATCGCGGAGGCATCCGCGAGCGCCGCCGCCGCGCCGCCGCCCGATCTGCCGACCATGAACGTGGTGGTGATAGGCCACGTCGACCACGGCAAGAGCACGGTGGTGGGCCGCCTGCTGCACGACACCGGCGTGCTGCCGCACGGCAAGATCGAACAGGTGCGCAGCAACTGCGAACGCAGCGGCAAGCCGTTCGAGTACGCGTTCCTGATCGACGCGCTGCAGGACGAGCAGGCGCAGGGCATCACCATCGACGCCGCGCGCGTGTTCTTCCGGTCCGACAAGCGGCGCTACATCATCATCGACGCCCCGGGCCATATCGAGTTCCTGAAGAACATGATCTCCGGTGCGGCGCGGGCCGAGGCGGCGATTCTGGTGATCGACGCCGGCGAAGGGGTGCGGGAGAACTCGCGCCGGCACGGGTTCATGGCCGCCATGCTCGGCATCCGCCAGCTCCTGGTGGTGGTCAACAAGATGGACCTGGTGGGCTACGACGAGGCCGTGTTCACCGCCATCCGCGAGGAGTACGAGGCGTTCCTGGGCGAAATCCAGGTAGAGCCGCGCGGATTCGTGCCGGTGAGCGGGCGCCACGGCGACAACCTGGTGGCCGGCTCGGAGCGCACGCCGTGGTACGAAGGCGCCCCGCTGCTGGAGCAGATCGACGCGTTCGCGAGCGCCGGAGCGGAGTCGGCGCAGGCGCTGCGGCTGCCGGTGCAGGACGTGTACAAGTTTCCGGTGCGCGGTGACGATGCCCGCATCATCGCCGGCACCGTGGCCACCGGCAGCGTGCGGGTGGGCGACGCGGTCGAGTTCCTGCCGTCGCGCAAGCGGGCGCGGGTGCGCAGCATCGAGGGCTTCCAGTTGGCGTCGCACGAGCAGGCCGCCGCCGGCATGGCCACCGGCGTCACCCTCACCGAGGAGCTGTACGTGCGCCCCGGGGAGCTGATGTACCGGGTCGGCGAACGCGCGCCGCAGGTCGGCACCACGTTCCGCTGCAACCTGTTCTGGCTCGGCCGCAACCCGCTGGTGCCGGGCAAGCGGTACCGCCTCAAGCTGGCGACCACCAGGGCCGGGGTGCACGTGAAGGAGATCGTCCAGGTGCTCGATGCCGCCACCCTGGCGCACAGCGAATCGGACG
This sequence comes from Spirochaetaceae bacterium, assembly GCA_028821475.1. Classification (GTDB taxonomy): domain Bacteria; phylum Spirochaetota; class Spirochaetia; order SZUA-6; family Bin103; genus Bin103. The sequence goes on along the minus strand of JAPPGB010000037.1, from coordinate 34,819 downwards.
CCCACAAGGGCCACGTCGGCCGCCACGAGGTGGCCGAGTGCGTGCTGGAGACGCAGAACCCGATCGCCTTCGACCTCGGCCTGGGCGCCGAGTTCGCCGCCACCGGGCGCTTCGTGCTGGTAGACGAGTACGAGATCGCCGGCGGCGGCATCGTCACCGCGTACGTGTCGGGGCTGAAGGCCTCCCTGCGCGAACACGTCAAGCAGCGCGACTACGCCTGGGTGCGCGGCGCCATCACCGCGGAGCAGCGCATCGAGCGCTACCGGCAGCGGCCGCGGCTGGTGGTGCTCACCGGAGAGGACGGCGACGTGCTGCACGAGTTGGCGCGCGACCTGGAGGACCGGCTGTTTGGCGCCGGCGGCAGCGCCTACTACCTGGGCCTGACCAACCTGGCGCGCGGGCTCGATGCGACCATGGACGAGGCGGCCGCGCGGGCGGCCCACTCCGACGAGGACCGCGGCGAACACCTGCGCCGGCTCGGCGAAGTGGCGCACATTCTCGGCGACGCCGGGCAGATCGTGATCACCACGGTCACCGATCTCGACGCCGCGGAGGCGGAGATTCTGCGCATTCTCAACGAGCCCAACGACATGCTGGTGATTCGCGTGGGCGCCGACCAGCACGCGGTCAATGCCGACCTGGTGCTCGCCCCCGGTACGCCGCCGGAGCAGGCGGTTGCCGAGGCGCACCGCCTGCTGCGCGAGCGCGAGGTGGTGCTCGAGTACTACCTGTGAGCGTCCGGCCGGCCGCCGGGGCGCCGGGGCCGCCGCGATCGATGGCGGCGTTCGTCAGCGCGACCGGCGCCGGGTTGGGGGACCCGGGGCCAATGAGCGCCATGATGGCCCGGAGCGGCTGATGGCGGCATTCGTGAGCCTGGTCGGCGCCGGGTTGGAGGATTCGGAGCTAATGAGCGCCATGATGGCCGGGAGCGGCTGATGGCGGCATTCGTGAGCCTGATCGGCGCCGGGCCGGGCGACCCGGAACTGATCACCTTGCGCGGGCAGCGCGCGCTGGCCGCCGCCGACGTGATCATCCACGACGACCTGGTGGACCGGCGCCTGCTGATTTCCTGCGCCGGGCGCCCGGTGCATGCACTCGGCGACCGCCGCGCCCCGGCCGCGGAACGGCAGCGCCGCCTGTACAGCGTGCTGGCCGAACACGCGCTCGCCGGGCGGCGGGTAGCGCACCTGAAGGGCGGCGACCCGCTGCTGTACGGCCGCGGCGCCGAGGAGATCCAGTTCCTGCGCGCGGCCGGCATCCCGTACGAGATCGTGCCGGGAATCACCGCGGCCGCCGGCGCCGCGGCCTACGCGGAGCTGCCGCTGACGCGGCGGCGGCGCGCATCCTCGGTGGCCCTGTGCACCGGCCATACCGGGCAGGTCGCGGTGCCGGAAGCGGATACCCTGGTGTACTACATGGCCGCCGCGCGGCTGGCCGAAGTGGCGCGGCGCGTTCTGGAGCACGGTCGTTTACCCGGTACGCCGGTGGCCCTGGTGCGCAACGCCAGCCGCCCCGAGCAGTCGGTAACCACCCTGACCCTGGCCGAGGCCGCCCGGCTGCCGCCACCCGATCCGCCGCTGGTGGCGGTGATCGGTCCCGGCGGCGCCCCGCTGGCTGGCGCGATGGATGCCGCCGCCGCGGAGGTGATCGCCGCGCACGGGTTGCCGGCCGTGGCGCCCGCACGCCGGCGGCGGGCTGCGCCCGTCTCCGGATCGGCAGGGGATCCGGTGTTCCGTGCCGAGCGTCCGCCCGCTCCCGGCGCGCCCCGCCGCCCCGCCCCGGCGCCTGCTTCGTCGAGCTGGTTCGAGGCGGAGCGCAAGGTGCTGGTGACCGGAACCAGCGCGGAGCCGTACCGCCACCTGGGCGAGCTGGTGCATACGCCGCTCATCGAGATCGCGGAGCCCGAAGACTGGCGACCGCTCGACGCCGCGGTGGACACGCTCGCGTCCTGTTCGCTGGTCGTGTTTACCAGCCGCTTCGCGGTCGCGGCGCTGTTGGGTCGGCTGCTCGCCCGTGGCGGCGATGCGCGGCGCCTGGCGGGCGCCCGGCTGGCCGCGATCGGCCGCGCCACGGCCGCGGCACTCCGCAGCCGCGGCCTGGCGGCCGACCTGGTCGCCGCATCGGAGCACACCGGGGGCCTGCTGGACGCGCTGCGCAGTGCCGGTCCAATCGCCGGCGAACGCGTGCTGCTGCCGCGCTCGGCGCTGGCCGGCGACGCGCTGCCGGATGCGCTGCAGGCCGCCGGAGCGCAGGTTACGGCGGTGACCGCCTACCGCAATCTGCCGGTACCGGAACCGGTTCGGGTCGACCTGGCCGCCATCGACGCGGCGCTGTTCACCTCGCCCTCCACGGTTGCGGCATTCCGCAACCTGTACGGCACGGAAGTGCCGGCGTCGCTCGCGCTCTGGTGCCGCGGCCCTCGCACCCGTGCCGCCGCCCAAGCAGCGTTCGCCCGCGGCGCCCCCGTCCCGCTCCCGTCTTGACCGCCCGCGCCCGCGCCCGCGCAGGCATGGCCGCCCGGCCGCCATCCGAGACGCCGGAGCATGAGCTGCCGGGCGGCTATCCGCGCAAGCGGAGCTGTTGCAGGAGGGCGTCGTTGCGGCGCCACTTCTTGCGCACCTTGACGCGCAGGTCGAGGTGGATGCGGCGCCCGAAGATGCGCGCGAGTTCGGCCGTGGCGTCGCGGCGGATGGCAGCGATACCGGCGCCGCCGCGGCCCACGACGATGCCCACCTGGCTCGGCCGTTCCACCCAGATGGTGGCGCGAATCCACAGCGCGCCGGTGCGCTGTTCCAGGTCGATCACGTCGACGTACAGGGCGTGCGGCACCTCCGCCGTCACCCGGGCGAAGGCGTGCTCGCGCACGATCTCGGCAACGCGGAAGTCGGGCGACTGGTCGGTGTACATGTCGTCCGGGTAGAGCAGGTCGCCGACCGGGCTCAATTCCAGCAGGCGCTCCACCAGGGCGGGCACGCCGGCGCCGGTGCGTGCCGACACGGAGCGGATGTCGTCGATGCCGGCGCGGCGCAGGCGCGCTTCCCGCTCCTGGGCGCCGCGCGGGCCCGCAAGGTCCACCTTGTTGCACGCCGCCACCCGGGTGCCGGCGAAGCGGCGGGTGGAGGCGAGCACCGCGTCATCTTCGGGGCCGAACGGCCGGGTGGAGTCGAACAGGAGCAACAGCAGGTCGACTTCGTCGGCGACCGACAGCGCCACGGTCTTCAGCACCAGGTTCAGCTTGCGGTCGCTGACGTGCAGGCCGGGCGTGTCGAGGAAGATGAGCTGCCCGGCCGGCAGGGTAGCGATGCCGCGCACGCGGCTGCGGGTGGTCTGCGGCACCGGCGACACGATAGACACCTTGTGCCCGCAGATGCGGTTGATGAGCGACGACTTGCCGGTCGACGGGCGACCGACAACGCCGATCGTGCTGACGCGCATCAGGTCCGCGCGGGCCGGTTCGGCGCCGTTCATTGCGGTTCGTTCCCGAAGGCGGACGGCGCCGGCGAACGCCCGCGGGCGCGGGCGCGGCGCCGGTCCACCCGCTCGGCGCGCTTGCGCAGCGTCAGCCGGCGCCGCAGGCCGCGTTCCACCAGCGTGAGGGTGTCTTCGATCAGGGCATCGTTGCCGGGGCTGCCGAAGTTGGCCAGCAGGGCGGTGTAGAGAGCGATCAGCATCGAGCGCACGTTGTGAAACCGCGCCGTGCGGAAGGTGCGCAGGCGGTTGCCGGCGAGGAGAATCTCGTCGATCATCTCGCCGATGCGCTCAAGCACCCACTCGGAACGCTGCGCCGGGCTCGCGCCGGGGCACACGTAGCGACGGTCTCCGGTGAGGACGCCGAGCAGGATCGGGCTGCGCCGCAGTCCGAGCGTGATGAAGCGGTACAGCGCCTTGAGTTGATTCATGGGCGACTCGAAGCGATCCACCACACGTCTTGCCTCGCTGATGGCGCGCCGCTCAATCACCTCCACGATGTGCGCGTAGAAGGCCTCCTTGCTGGGAAAGTAGCGGTAGAAGCTGCCGGTCGCCAGACCGGCGTCGCGGGTAATCTGCTCGACGCTGACTTCCCGGTAACCGTGCGCCGAGAACAGACGCTCGCCGATTTCCAGGAGCGCGGCCCGGCGCCGCGCGCGGGCCGGCCGTTCGAGTTCCAATTGCTGTGAGATGGCGCTCATAGCGAAAAAGTGAATATCGAATTCAGATATTCAGAGCCGCAGTCTACCCGAGAACCGGAATCTGTACCACCAGCGGCGATTATTCCGCCATCGTAGCACTCTTTGCGCACGCGCGGAACACGCTTCGCGCGCGGCCCCTTACACTAACGGCAATGGCCCTACCCGCGGTCCACTGCGCGTGCCGGGAACGGGTGGCCGGCAACGGTGCCGGCGGTCGCCCCGGGGCAGAGGCATTCGCCGGTAGTACCATGTGGGAGAGAACCATGGAGTCCATGCACTATTGGCTGCGCTGCCTGGCGTGCGGGGAACCGTGCCCCGAACAGCGAGCCGGCTTCCGTCTGCAGTGCGACTGCGCGGCGCCGCCGCGGGGCTTGCTGCGTGCCGAGTACGGTAAACGGTTCGCACCGGTCCGCGAAGATGGGGTATTCCGCTACCGCAACTGGCTGCCGATCCGGCGCGGAGCGCCGTGGCGCGCCGTGCACCGGCAGCCGGCGCCCGGCCCGGTGGCCTACCGCAGTCGCGCGCTGGCGCGCCGCCTCGGCCTCGACCGGTTGGTGGTGCTGTTCTCGGGTTACTGGCCGGAGCGCGGCGCCGGCTGCGAAACATGCAGCTTCAAGGAGCTGGAGGCGCTGGCGGTGACCGCGCGGTTGTCCGATGCGGATCGGCGGCCACTGGTGGTTGCTTCCGCCGGCAATACCGGCCGCGCATTCCACACCGTCTGCTCGCGCCATGCCGTACCCGCAGTGGTCGTGGTGCCCGAGGCCGCCCTGCCGGCGCTGTGGACCACCGCCCCGGCCGCTGCCGAGACCACGCTGGTAGCGGTTACCGGTGACGCCGACTACGCCGATGCGATACGGGTCGCCGGCATGATCGCCGCGTTGCCCGGCTTCCTGGCCGAGGGCGGTGCACACAACGTGGCGCGGCGCGACGGCATGGGAACCGCGCTGCTCGCCGGCGTCGAGTGCGCCGGCGCCCTGCCGCGCCACTACGTGCAGGCGGTCGGCAGCGGCACCGGCGCGATCGCGGCGTGGGAGATGGCGCAGCGCCTGGTGCGGGACGGCCGCTTCGGCGGCGAGGTACCGCGCATGCACCTGGCGCAGAATCGGCCCTTCACCATCATGGCGGACGCCTGGGAGCGGCGCAGCAGGCAACTGCCGCCGCTCGACGAGGCGCAGGCCAAGCGCCGCATCGCCGCCATGCGCGCCACGGTGCTGAGCAACCGGCAGCCGCCGTACGCGCTCGCCGGCGGCGTGTACGACGCCCTGTCCGCCAGCGACGGGGCGATGTACCGCGTCAGCAACCGGCAGGCGGAGCACGCCGGTGCCCTGTTCGCGGCCGTGGAGGGCTGCGACATCGATCCAGCGGCGGCGGTGGCCGTGGCGGCGCTGCAGCAGGCGGTGGCCGGCGGTGCGGTGGGGCGCGACGAGATGGTCTTTCTGAACGTGACCGGCGGCGGGTTCCGGCGCCTGCACGGCGAGCAGCGCACGCGCCGGCTGGCACCCGACCTCGTGGTCGATCACCGCACCGTCACCGGCGCCGACCTGGCGCGCGTGCTCGAAGCGGTGCGCGCCCCGATCCGGGAGGTAGCATGAGCGACTTGTTTGCCAAGTGCCGCGGCGACGGCGGGTACTTCGGCGTATACCGGGCGGCCGGCGACAAGTACGTCGTGCGGCCTATCCTGGACTCCCTGCCCGGGCCGCACATGGAATCGGGCGGGCGCCGGGTGATCATGTGGGGCATCAACAGCTACCTCGGCCTGACCGGCAACGAACGCATCAAGGCGGCCGCCGAAGCGTCGGTGGCGCGCTACTCCACCTGCACCCCGATGGGGTCGCGCCTGCTCACCGGCAACACGACCAGGCACGAGGCGCTGGAGCAGCGTCTGGCCGAATACTGCGGCAAGCAGGCCTCCGTGCTGTTCAACTACGGCTACCTCGGCGTGATGGGGACGATCTCCGCCCTGATCGGCCCCAAGGACGTGGTGATTATCGACAAGCTGTCGCACGCATCGATGATCGACGGCACCATCCTGGCGATGGCGGGGCGCCGTTTCCGGCCGTTCCGCCACAACGACATGGACAGTCTCGAGCAGCAACTCCGCGCCGAGCGCGAGCGCGGCGCCGGCGGCATCCTCATTGTGATCGAGGGCGTGTACGGGATGCGCGGCGATCTGGCCAATCTGCCCGACATCGCCGCCCTCGCGCGCCGCTACGAGGCGCGCATCTTCATCGACGACGCGCACGGCTTCGGGGTGATGGGCGCGGGCGGACGCGGCACCGCCGAGCATTTCGGCGTGCAGGACGAGATCGACCTCTACTTCGGCACCTTCGCCAAGGCGTTCGCGGCGATCGGTGGCGTCACCGCCGGCGACCCGGAGGTGATCGAGTACATTCGATTCAACGCGCGCACCAATGTGTTCGCCAAGGCGTTGCCGATGGTGTACGTGGACGTGCTCGACGCCACGCTCGACGAGATCCTGGCGCATCCGGAGTATCGCGCACGGATGTGGCACAACGCGCACGCCCTGCAGCGCGGCCTGGTCGAATTGGGCTACAGCATCGGCGACACCCAGTCGCCGGTGACGCCGGTGTACATTCCCTCCGGCCCGGAAACCGGGCGCGCCATCATGGTGATGCTGCGTGAGGAGTACGGCGTGTTCCTGTCCGGCGTCACCTACCCGGTGGTGCCGCGCGGCATCAACCTGTTCCGCATGATCCCGACCGCGCTGCACACCGACCAGGACGTGGCCGACACCCTGGCCGCGTTCGCCGAGATTCGCGACCGCCTGAAACTGGACCTGGCCAGTCTGAACAACCTCAGCCTGGCCTGACCGCGATGGCCGCCCCCGCGCGCGGCCGGGGGCTGTGCAGCCGCCTGCTCCGCGTCCCCGCCGGCGCGGCCGCGACCCCCCCGCCCGCGCTGGCCGGCCGTGCAGACTCGCCGCGCGGCCTCCGGCCGGGCCCGGCCGCGGTTGCGGTCGTGCTTGCCCTGCTGGCGCTGAACGGCTGCAGCGAGTCGTTGCGGCAGCATGAATTCGCCGCCATGTCCACGGTGGTGCGCGTTTCGGTATACGGGCCGAGCCCCGACTGGCAGGCGTTCGAGAGCGCCGCCAACGCCTACGCCGCGCGCTACGACCACCGTGACCCGGCGAGCCCGGTAGCGCGGCTCAACCGCGACGGCGCGGCCGCGCTCGATCCCCTGACCGCCGCCACCCTGAGCCGCGCCGTGCAGTTGGCGGAGGCCACCGGCGGCGCGTTCGATCCCACCGTACTGCCGGTCACCCGGTTGTGGGACTTCGACGGTGGCGGCGCCTTGCCGGACGAAGCCGCCCTGCGCGCCGCGCTCGAACGGGTCGACTACCGCCGCCTGCGGGTGACCGGCGGCACGGCGACGCTGGACGGAGCGGAACTGGACCTGGGCGCCATCGGCAAGGGCGCCGTGGTGGATCACCTCGCCGACTGGCTCGCCGAACGCGGCTATCGGCGGTTTCTGCTGGAGGCGGGCGGCGACGTGCTGGTGTCGGACCTGAAGCCGGACGGCGCACCGTGGCGGATCTGGATCCGGCACCCGCGCTCCGCCGACGCCCCACTGGCGATCGCCACCATCGGCGCCGCGGGCGAGCGGGTGGCGCTGGCCACGTCCGGAGACTACGTGCGCTTCATGGAGCGTGGCGGCGTGCGCTACCATCACATCCTCAACCCGGCAACCGGCCATCCTGACAGTGACGCGGTGTCGGTGTCGGTAATTGCAGGAAGCGCGACCGAAGCGGACGCCCTTGCGACGGCGTTGTTCGTCCTGGGCAGCGGCGGCGGGGAGTTGCTGCGCGGCTACCCCGGAATCGAGGGGGTGATCATGTACCGCGCGGGCCCGGAGCTGGCGGCGCTGACCAGCGCACGGTTCCCGGCGCTGCACGGGCGCATCAATGTCAACTGATCCAACGTGAACCGACAGCGCGGCGCCGCCGCGTCCCGGGGGCGATCATTGGCATGGCCGGAAGCGGTGAGTATATTGCCGCGCGAGGCTGGCAAGCGGCGTCGGCGGCAGGCCGGCGGCGCGCCGGCGAATGGGAGGCGACGTGCGACCCTACTGGTACGCAGGAAAAGACTGGTACGCAGGACAAGGCCGGCATGCCACCGGCGGCTGGCATGCCGAAGATGAGCAGGACGAGGCGGGAGGGGAAGGTCGCGGCGGCGAGGCGGAAAACCCCCTGTTGAAGCAGTTCCTGAAGACGCGGACCATCCTGCTCACCGGCGAGGTCAACAAGGAGCTCGCCGAGCGGGTGGTGCGGCAGCTGCTGTTGATGGAGCAGGAGGGCGACGACCCGATCAAGGTGTTCATCGACAGCCCCGGCGGCGACGCCGATGCCGGTTTCGCGATCCTGGACATGATGCGGTTCGTGCGCCCGCCGATAAAGATGATCGGCATGGGGCTGGTGGCCAGCGCCGGTGCGATCATCCTGCTGGCGGCCCCCAAGGAGCGCCGCTTCGCGCTGCCCAACTCGCGCTACCTGATCCACCAGCCGATGGCCGGGTTCCGCGGTGTGGGCACCGAGATCGAGATTCAGGCCAAGGAGATCGACCTGATGCGGCGCAAGATGAACGTGCTGATTTCGCAGGAGACCGGCAAGCCGGAATCGGAGGTGGAGCAGGATACCGACCGCGACTACTGGATGGGCGCCCAGGAAGCGCTCGCGTACGGACTGGTCGGCAGCATCATCAGCTCTCAAGACGAGTTGTGAGCTGTCGGGGAACATTCCCCGGATTGCCGCGCGACCGGCTTCACGCGCTCGTTGGCGGTGCCGGCCGGGTTCCCGAGGTGCGCTCCTACAAGGTGCGCGACATCGTGGATCTCGACGACCGGCTGCTGGTGGTAACCAGCGACCGGGTGTCGGCATTCGATCGCGTGCTGACCACCATTCCCTGCAAGGGACAGGTGCTGAACCAGCTTTCGGCGTTCTGGTTCCGGCACACCGCCGACATCGTGGCCAACCACCTGCTGCGCGAGGTGACGCCGCGCAGCATGCTGGTGCGGCGCTGTTCGATGCTGCCGGTCGAGGTGGTGGTGCGCGGCTACCTGACCGGCTCGGCGTGGCGCGACTACCAGCGCGACGGAGCGGTGTCCGGCATTCGGCTTCCCGCCGGGATGCGCGCCGACGAACGGTTCCCGGCGCCGCTGCTGACGCCGTCTACCAAGCCGCCGCCGGGGGAGCACGACCGGCCGCTGCCGCGCGAAGAACTGCTCGCCGGCGGCATCGTGGATGGCGGGCTGTGGGAACGCATCGAGGCGGTAGCGCTGCAGTTGTACCGGCGCGGCGTCGAGCTGGCCGCGCGCAGCGGGCTGATCCTGGTGGACACCAAGTACGAGTTCGGCACCGTGGGCGGCGAACTGCTGCTGGCCGACGAGGTGCACACCCCCGACAGCAGCCGGTACTGGTACGGCGGCGAATACGCCGAGCGCTTTGCCGACGGCCGCCCGCAGCGCCAGTTGGACAAGGAGTTTCTGCGCGCCTGGCTGATGCAGCGCGGCTACATGGGCGACGGAGCGCCGCCGGAGATTCCCGACGACGTGCGGGACGGGCTCGGCGCGCGCTACCGGGAGGCGTTCCGGCTGCTGACCGGCGCCGAGCTGGTGCCGTCCGCGCTCACCGAACAGGACGAGTTGGCCGCGTACGCGAATCTGGTCCGCGCCGTCTCGGCGGGCGACTGATGGTGCCGCGGGCTGCACGCGCCGGCGGCGCGTGCGGCGGAGGCGTCCGGGACGGTGGGGCCGATCCACGGTCACGGCGCGGTTTCCTGGTGCCGTTCGGGCGCGCAGCCGGGGCGGCCGCCGTGTTACTGCTGCTGGCCGCCTGCACCGGCTCGGCGCGCACCATCACCGTGGTCACCTACAACGTCGAGAACCTGTTCGACGCCGACAGCGATGGCGGCGAATACCGTGAGTTCACCCGCCATGGAGGTTGGACTGAGGCACTGTATACGGCCAAGCTGCGCGCCATCGGCAGCGCGCTGGCCGCCGCCGACCGCGACGGTGCCGACTTGGTCGCGCTGCAGGAGGTGGAACATTACGATGCGGCGCGGCGGCTGGTGGAACTGGAGCTGGACGGTCTCGGCTACCGGCACGTAGTGTGGCTGCCCGACCCGCACAACGCCAACGGCCCGGTGGTGCTGTCCAAGCTGCCGGTGCGCCGGGTCGGGGCGCTGTGGGTGGGCGGCGGTCTGGAGGACGGCCTCGAACGCCCGTTGCGACCGATTCTGGAAGTGGAGGTGGCGCTCGGATCGGACACCGAGGCGCCGTCGCTGTTCCTGTTCAACAACCACTGGAAGTCGAAGCGGGAAGGCGCCGCCGAGACCGAGGTGTACCGGCGCCGCGCGGCGGCGCTGCTGGCCGCCCGGATCGAGGAGATCGGCGCGGCCGATCCGGCGGCGGAGATCCTGGTGGCCGGCGATCTGAACGAGTCGATAGACGAGTATGAACGCCAGGGCCGGCGTTACGCCACCGCGCTGATGCCGGCGGCCGCACCGGAGACCGAGGGCGGGCTGCGCGTCACCGGGACGGTCCCGAGCGCCGGCCGGCCGACGGAGCTGTTCAGCCCGTGGCTGTCCCATGACGCTGAGGCGGAACCGCCGGGGAGCTACCGGTACGGGGGCCAATGGGAGACGATAGATCACCTGCTGCTCGGGCCGGGGTTGTTCGATGAGCGCGGGCTGAGCTACGCGGGCGGCGGTTTCGCGGTGATCCACGACGGCCTGCTCGATGGCGAAGGCGCGCCGCGCGCGTTCTACCGCGGGCCGCCGGCGGGCGGCCACTCCGACCACCTGCCGCTGCGCCTCGAACTCACGCTGCACGCGCCCGCCGATTGAAGCGCCCGGCACCGGTACGGCGGTCCGGCGCCGCGGGTTGCACCGGCGGGCGGGTCGGAGCGGGCTGGCGGTGCGCGTCCGCGGCGCCGTGGAGCGCGCCCGGTGCGCGCCGCGGAGGAGGGCGCACGTAGCGCCGCTGTGAGGGGCGCCGGCTGGTCATTTCTTGCCGTGCTCCGACTGAGCCGCGGCCATCCCGGCGACCTGCCCTGTTCGCCCGTCAGACGGTCAGGATCAGCCGCGCGCGCCGTTGCCGATGTCGTTGCCGGAGCTGGCGAGCCGTTCCACGGCAACCGCGAGGCTGCGCAGCCGATTGCGGGCAGCGGCGTGGCCGCGGCCGAGTTGCAGGAGCTGGCTCTCCAGGCGCGCGTCGGCGTCGAGCAGCGCGGTGACCTCGTCGCGGGCGCGCTGCAGCGTGTCGGCAAGCTCCAGCGCGGACCCGGCCAGGTGCACGCCGCGCAGCGCGTGGCCGACGGTGTGCAGGTAGAGGTACAGCCCCGAGGGTCCCACCGGCACCACGCGGCGCTGCAGGGCGGCGCGCAGAAGGTCGTCCTCCGGCCCGGCGAAGCAGCGCAGGTAAAGCGCGTCGGTCGGCACGTACAGCAGGGCGAAGTTGTAGGTGCCGGCATCCGGCAGCACGTACTTGTCGCCGACCGCGGCCACGTGGCGGCGGATGGCGCGCGCGGCGGCCTTGCTCAGCGGCTGGTCGGGGGCGGCGTCCTCCACCGCCTCGAACGGGAACTTGGCGTCGATCGCCACGTTGCGCTCGCCGAGGCGGACCATGGCATCGACGCGCACCCCGCCCGGCAGCGTGACCTGGGTGGCGAAGCCGGAGCGCGGCAGCCAGGTGGCGAGCAGCTCCTCCAGCAGGCGCTCGCCGTACGCACCGCGCTGTCGGGGCACGGTGAGCGCCTCCTCGAACCGCATCAGGCGCCGCGAGAGCTGGTCGAGTTGCTCCACGCGCCGGCGCACCGCGCCGCCGCCCGCGCCGCCGGCGCGCACCGCGGCCATCACGATCAGCGTTACCAGCACGCCGGCCACCGCGGCGGCGCCGGCCGCCAGTTCCAGGCTCAACATCGGCATTCCGTTACCTACCAGTAACGGTACGCCGGCGCCGCGTGTTCGGCCAGCGTGTTCGGCCAACGTGTTCGGCCAACGTGTTCGGCCAGCGTGTTCGGCCAGCGTGTTCGGCCAGCGTGTTCGGCCAGCGTGTCCGGCGAGCGCGACGGCGCAACAGCGAACGGCGAAGCGGAGGAAGCGCGTCCGAAGCGCGCCGGAAGCGGCTGCCGAGTTGTCGTCCCGCGCGGCGGCGTACTATAAGTCCACGGGTGGGAAACACGTCTGAGGTCTACGACACCGCGAGCGCCTACCGGGCGGCGCTGCAGCGACGCGCACTGGTTCCGCGCGGCTTCCGTTTTGCGGTCGCCGCCACCGAGTTCACCCCGGCCGAGCTGGGCGCCGAAGCGCAGCCCCTGCCGATCAAGCTCACCGCCATCCTGGCGCCGGCCGCCAGCGCTGCCTGGGCGGCGGTGCTGACCCGCAATCGCGTTACCGGCGCGCCGGTGGAGGTCGTGCGCGGCCACCGCGGGCGGCCGGTGCGCGGCATGGTAATCAACAACAAGGTGGCCAACGTGTGCGCCGCCGGCGGCGAAGCGGCCGCGCGCAACGTGCTGGCGAGCGTCGGCGACGCGCTCGGCGTTCCGGGTACCGAACTGCTGCCGGCGTCTACCGGGGTGATCGGCTGGCAGCTCCCGGTGGAAGCTCTGGCGGCGGCGGCCCCGGAGCTCGCCGCCAACCTCGGCGTCAGCACCGCGCCGGAGGCGGCGGAGGCGATCATGACCACCGATGCCTACCCGAAGCTGCGTAGCGCGGTCACCCCCTCCGGGCACCGTGTGCTGGGCATCGCCAAGGGCGCCGGGATGATCGAGCCGGACATGGGCACCATGCTGGCGTTCATCGTCACCGATGCGCCGGCCACCGCGGACGAACTGCAGGAGGAGCTGGAGCGCGCCGCGCGGTCGTCGTTCAACGCCATCACCGTGGACGGCGACCAGAGCACCAGCGACATGGCGGTGCTGCTCAGCAGCGCGGAGCGAGAGCCGGACGCGCCGCGCGTGGCCGGCCTGGGCGCCGCCGTACGGCAGGTGTGCGCGGCGCTGGCCGGCGACATCGTGCGCAACGGCGAAGGCACCCGTCACGTCATCGAGATCGCGGTGACCTCGCGGCTGCCGGAGGCGGATGCGCTGGCGGTGGCCAAGGCGGTCGGCAACGGGCCGCTGGTGAAGACGGCGGTATACGGCAACGACCCCAACGTGGGGCGCATCGCGGGGGCGGTGGGCGACTACCTGGGCAGCCGGCCCGACCTGGGCCATATCGGCGCGCGCGACCTGACCATCTCGCTCGGCGACCGGCAGGTGTTCACGGCGGGCGCGTTCACCCTGGGGCCGGCGCTGGAGCGCGATCTGAGCGACTACCTGGTATCCTGCCGGTGCGACTCCAGCGGCGGCTTCCCTCCGCACGACCGGGTGGTGCGCATCGGCATCCGCATCGACGGCGCGGAACGTTCGGCGGCGGCTGCCGGCGGAGCGCCCGAGCGGCGGCCGCGCACCGTCCGCGTCCTGGCCTCCGACCTCGGCTACGAGTATGTCCGCGAGAATGCAGACTACCGGAGTTGAGCCGGCGGCGCGGCCGGGCGAGCGGGCAAATGGTCACCCGGCCGAGCAGACGGCCGAGCAGGGACGCCTGCTCGATGCCTGCTTCGCCGAGGTGGGCAAGCGCATCGTCGGCCAGCGATCGATGGTGCGGGGCATGATGATGGCGCTGCTCGCCGGCGGGCACGTGCTGCTCGAAGGGATGCCGGGGCTGGCCAAGACGCGCGCGGTGAAGGCGCTCGCGGAGGTCACGGACGTCAGTTTCCGGCGCCTGCAGTTCACGCCCGACCTGCTCCCGGCCGACGTGATCGGCACCATGGTGTACCGGCCGAACAGCGGTGAGTTCGTGGCGCGCAAGGGGCCGATCTTCGCGCACCTGGTACTGGCGGACGAGATCAACCGTGCGCCCGCCAAGGTGCAGTCCGCGCTGCTGGAGGCGATGGAGGAGCGCCAGGTCACGCTCGGCACCGAGACCCACCCGCTGGACGAACCGTTCCTGGTGCTGGCGACCCAGAACCCGCTCGAGCAGCAGGGCACCTATCCGCTGCCGGAGGCGCAGCTCGACCGGTTTCTGTTCAAGCTGCGCGTCCCGTACCCCGCATTCGAGGAGGAGTTGGAAGTGCTGCGGCTGGTCGGCGACGAGCAGCCCGCGGCGCTGCGCCCGCTGCTCGACCGGCGTGCCATCGCCGGCCTGCGCGCGAGTGCGGCGCGCACGCGGGTCGACCGCCGCATCGAAGAGTACGTCGTGACCCTGATGCGCGCCACGCGCCCGGCGCCCGGCGCCGCCGGTGGCGAGAACGGGGCGGCGCCGCAACCGGACTTTCTTCGCTTCGTCGAACACGGCGCATCGCCGCGCGCGTCGATCTACCTGTACCGCTGCGCGAAGATCGCGGCCCTGTTCGCGGGCCGCCCGTTCGTCGTCCCCGAAGACGTCAAGGGGGTGGCGCCCGACGTGCTGCGGCACCGCCTGGTGTTGAGCTACGAGGGCGAGTCGGAGGGAATCACGGCCGAACAGGTGATCGAAGCGCTGCTCGCTCACGTGGAGGTGCCGTAGCCAGGTGTCGGCGGGCACGATCGCCGCACAGGCGCGCCGGCTGGATCTGCTCGCCCGGCAGACGGTAGCGAGTCTGCAGGCGGGCGGACACCGAAGCGTGTACCGCGGCGAAGGCATGGAGTTCCACGAGGTGCGGGAGTATACGGTCGGCGACGATGCACGGTTGATCGACTGGAACGTGACCTCGCGCATCGGCAGCCCGTTCACCAAGGTGTTTCGCGAGGAGCGGGAGCTGAACCTGGTGCTGGTGGTGGACGTGTCCGGGTCGCTGTTGAGTGGAGACGGCTCCCGCCGCGAACTGGCCGCGTGGATTGTCGCCATTCTGGCCCACGCCGCGCACCTCGCCGGCGACCCGGTAAGCGCGTACCTGTTTTCCGACCGCCGCGAACGCTGGTTGCCGGCACGGCGCGGGCGCGGCCATCCGTTGCGCATCGCCGGCGAGGTCTTGGCCATGGCACCGGCCGGGCGCGGCTCCGACCTCGCCGGCGCGCTGCGCGGCGTCGCGGGAGTGCTGCACCGGCGCGCCACCTGCGTGCTGGTGTCCGATTTCAGGACCACCGGCTTCTGGCCGCAGCTCGCGCTGTTGCGCCGCCGCCACGAGGTGGTCGCGGTGCGCGTAGCCGATGCCGCCGACGGCGAGTTTCCGGCGACGGGCCGGGTGGAGGTGCAGGATGCGGAGTCGGGGCGGGTGTCCTGGGCCGCAGGCCGGTCGCGGCGGTTCCGCGCCGCCTATGCCGCCTATTGGCAGGATCACTACGGCGAGATCCGTGCCGGCTGCCGCGGTCACGGCGTCGACCTGCTGGAGATCACCACCGGCGAAGATCCCGGTGCCGCCCTGGCGGCGTTCTTTCGCCGCCGCGGCCGCGGCAGGCGCGGCGCACCGTGCTGACAGGCCTGCCCGCACTGGCGCCCCCGCGCGCCCGGCGCCCGCGCTCCCGACCGCGCGCCCGTGCGAGGAGGTGGCACCGTGGCCGCCGGGCTGTCCGTCCCGGCGCGCGCCTGTGCCGGCGCGGCAGGGCTTGGTTGACTCTGCTGGCCACGGCGTGGTGCGGTCTGGCGCCGGCCGCCGCCGAGGAGGGCGGCGCCGGGGCGGCGGAAGCCGGTGTGGAAACGGAGCGGGTGCGGGAGGTGCGGTTCGAGCCGGCGCGGTTCGTGGCCGGCGACCTGGTCGTGGCGCGCATCGTCGTGCACGGCGACACGGATCTCACCGCACCGGACACGGTTGCCGGCGACGACTGGTTGTCGGTGCACGACGTGGAAGTGCTGGCGCGCACCGACGGGAACTGGGAGGTGCGCGTGCGGTTTACCAGCTACCGGCCCGGTGTCGGCGAGCTGCCGCCGATCGACGTGGGCCCGTTGCAACTGACCGGGATCGGCTTTCTCACCACCTCGGTGCTGCCGCGTTACGGCGAGGCGCCGCCGGCGCTGCGTCCGCCGGCGCCACAGATGGCGATCCCCGGTACCGCGGCGCTCCTGGCCGGCGGTGCGCTGGCGGTGCTGGTCGTGCCCTACCCGCTGGTCAGCGGCGTGCTGCTGCTGGCAGGCGGCGGGCGCCGGCTCCGCGCCCGCCGCGCGCGCACGCGGCCGCGCATGTTGCTTGAACGCGCCGTGCAGCGCCTGCAGGCGGGCGATCTCGATGGCGTCGATGGCGCCGGCAGCGCCAACGCGGCGGGCGATCCGGTTTCGTTCTACGCGCGCCTGGCGCGGTTGGCGCGCGGCTACCTCACCGATCGGCTGGCGCTTCCCGCACACGCCCTGACCGTCCGCGAGTTGCGCGCGGCGCTCCCCGAACAGGGGCTGCCGCACGGCCTGGCGTCGGACCTGACCGCGATTCTGGAGGCAGCCGACCGGGTGAAGTTCTCCGGCGCAGGCGCCGCCGCCGCCGGGGAGATGCACGCCGCGGCACGACAACTGGTGACGCTGGCACGGGCGATCGACGCGGTCCTCGAGGAACGCGCCGCGCGCCGGCGAGGAGCAAGCGATGTGGAGCTTTGAGCAGCCGCTGCTGCTCGGCGCGCTGCTGTTGCTGCCACCGGCCGTCTACCTGGTTTACTTCCGGCCGGGCCGCGGCGGCGTGCTGCGCGTACCGCTGCACCGCTGGGGCGCCACGCCGCTCGTCCGCCGCGGCGCGGATCAACTGCTCGCCGTTGCCGCCCGCGCCCCGTTCTGGCTGGCGGCTGCGCTGTTGATTGTCGCCGCTGCCGGCCCGGCGCGCGTGCACCGGGACGACGTGCACCTGAGCCCCGGACTCGACCTGATGATCGTGCTCGACGAGTCGCCGAGCATGGCGGCCCGCGACCTGGGCGGCGCCCGCCGCCTGGACGCCGCGGTCCGGGTCATTCGCGACTTCGTGGCCGGCCGCGGCAACGACGCCATCGGCCTGGTGAGCTTCAGCGACCGCGCGGTGCTGCGGGTTGCCAAGACCCTCGACCGGGCCGCCCTGCACGCCGCCCTCGATCGGATGGCCGTGCCTACGCTCGGCGACACTACCGCCATCGGCATGGGCATCGCGGTGGCCCTGCTGCACCTGCAGGACAGCGCGGCGCCGGGCCGGGTGATTGTGTTGCTGACCGACGGCGACAACAACGCCGGCGAGCTGACACCGGAGGCCGCCGCGGCGCTGGCCGCCGCGCGCGGCGTGCGCATTTACACCGTCGGCATTGGCGGCGCCGGCGACGCGGTGATCGAAATCACCGACCCGCGCACCGGGCTGACGCAGCGCGGCCGCTATCGTGGCCGCTTCGACCCCGCTCTGCTGGAGCGGGTGGCCCAAATCACCGGCGGGCGGTCGTTTGCCGCCGACGAGCCGGGGGTGCTGGCCGCGGTGTTCCGCGAGATCGATGCCCTGGAACGGGTCGATCGCCACACCCGGGGACAGGTCTCGCGCCGCCCGCATCACCGAGCGCTGCTGCTCGCCGCGCTGTGCGTGTTGCTGCTCGACGTGGCGCTGCGCCGCGTGGTGCTCGCGGAGCTGTTCTAAAGGAGCGGTGCGCGGATGCTGACCCTGTTTGGCGCGATCACCATTGACCAGCCGGGCGTGCTGCTGCTGCTCGCCGTGCTGGCGCCGCTGGCGGCGGCGCTGGGGTATGCCGCCCGCCGCGCGCGCCGCGACCTGCATGCCCTGCGCCGCGTGGCGTCGCTGCCGGCGGCGCACCCGGCGCCGGACGCGGTGCTGCGTTTCAAGCGGAGCGCCGACGGAGCGCTGACGTGCGTGGCGGTGGCGTGCGTCATCCTGGGCGCCGCCGGCCCGCGCTGGGGAGCGGGCCCGCCGGCGCCGCCGCCGAACGGCAGCGAGGTGGTGCTCCTGATCGACCTGTCGCGCAGCATGGCGGTCGCGGACGTGGCGCCGAGCCGGCTGCAGCACGGGCTGGCGGCGGCCGGCGAACTGGTGGAGGCGCTGCCCGCCGTGGCAATTGCGGTGGTGGGATTCAGCGACACCGGCCACCTGCTGTTGCCGTTCACGGACGACCGCCACGCCTTGCGGCAGCAGCTTGCCGCGCTGCACGACCAGGCGCCGGCGCTTGGCGGGTCGCAGATCGCCGCGGCGCTACGCTACGCCGGCTTCGAGCTGCCGGGCAGGCCGGGCGCGGTGCGCACCGTGGTTCTGGTGTCGGACGGCGAGAGCAGCGCCGGCGATCCGCTGCCGATGGCACGGCGGGCCGGCCACGGCGGCGTGGCGATCGTGACCGTGCCGGTGGGCACGGCGGCCGGGGCGCCGGTCCCGGCTTCCGGCGGCGAGCGGTCGGCGCGCGACCAGCGCGCAATGCGGGAGATCGCGCGCTTGAGCGGCGGCGTGCTCGCAGACCCACTGCTGCCGCGCACCATGGCGGAGGCGCGCGCGTACCTGGCAAGCCTGCCGGCCGCGCCGGCGGCGAATCGGACCACGGCGCGCCGCCCGCGGTACGCGGTCCTGGCACTGGCGGCGTTGCTGGCGCTGGCCGGTTGCGCCGCGGTGCGAACGATACGATGGCGCGCTACGTTCTGAGCACGGCGTCGGCGCTGCTGCTGGCGCTGCTGTTTCTGCTGGCCGCGGGCGGGCGGCAGCCGCGGGTCGCCGTCCTGGAGGGCAACTACGACTTCGCGCGTGGAGACCTGGCACGCGCGATCCGCCACTACCGCGGCGCCGTGCGCGCCGGGTCGCAGGTGGCGGCCTACAATCTCGCGAACGCGCGGCTGGCCGTGGGCGAAACCGATGCGGGGTTGGATCTGTTGCAGCGCATCCCTGCGGACGTGCATCCGGAACTGCGCCGCCGGGTGGCGTTCAACCTTGGCCATGCCCACTACCGGGCGGGCCGCTACCGGGAGGCGGCGCTGCACTTCCGCGATGCGTTGGCGCTTGGCCCGGAGTCGATGGATGCCAGAGTGAACCTCGAGCTGGCGCTGCGCCGGATGCACGCCGGGCAGACGCGGGCGTCGCCCGCGGCGGTCACGACGCCGGACGACGGAACCGAGTCGGAGCTCTTCAAGCAGTTGCGCGCACTGCAGACGACGATCCCGGCGCTGCCGCAGCCCGGCGCCGCCGGCGGTTACTGATCGCGCGCGGGCCGGGAAGCGCCGCGCCAAGCGCCGGCACCGGGCGGCGCGCGCACGGCGCAGGAATCGGGAGATGGCCGCACCGGGCGCGCGCCCGTGGGAAATACCCCACGCCGCCGGCCGCTCATTCCGTCTGCGTCCGCGTCCGGCCGCGCGGTGTCACCATCGGCCCGGTGCGGTCCGTCAGTGCTCGCGGTAGATAATGCGACCCCGAGTGAGGTCGTAGGGGGACAGCGCCACCCGGACCCGGTCACCGGGCACGATGCGAATGTAGTGGCGGCGCATCTTTCCGGACAGGTGAGCAAGCACCCGGTGCCCGTTCTGCAACTCGACGCGGAACATGGTATTGGGTAACGATTCTCTGACCGTGCCCTGAATCTCGATCGCCTCTTCTTTGGCCAAGAAAACTCCTTTCGCCGGTGATGATTTCCCCGCTAGGGGCTTTTGTCAACCAAATGCCCGCCGCCACTCGCCGTCACCGCCGCCACCGCCGCAAAACTGACCCTCGGCCGCTCACGAAGCTTGACAAGGGATCGATAATTCACCATACATGCGCAGCCTGCGCAGCCCGCGCAGCTTGGCCCGGCCGGCTGGCGGTGCGGCGTTCTGGCAGGGAGTCGACAGGCTTGGAAAAGGCGTTCACCGAATCTATGCGGCAGCGGTTGACCGCACTGAAAAAAGACATACTCACGCATCTGGCCCAGGAAGACGCGGAGTTCCGCGAACTGTGGGAGGATATGGATCCCAAGGACCTGGTGGATGTTGCCGCCGAGGATGTCGACCGCAAGACGCTGGAGGCGCTCGGCGCCCAGGAAATGCGCCGGCTCAACCTGATCGAGTCGGCCCTGGCGCGTATTCCCAACGGCCACTACGGGGTATGCATGAAGTGCGGGTCGCGGATTCCCCGCGAACGGCTGGAAGCGATCCCCTACGCGCTGCTGTGCATCGGCTGCCAGTCCTCGGAGGAACGCCGCAACCGCTGATGTCCCGTTGGCCGCGGCGCTAGCCGCCGGTGTTCCCGTGCACGGAATCGTGCCGGTGCACGGCATCGTGCCGGTGCACTGAATCGTGCCGGTGCACGGCATCGTGCCGGCGGGCGGTGGCGCACAGGAGGCTCTTGCCGAGCGCCTCCAGGCGCGGTCCGTAGCGCGACAGCGTGGCCGCGTCGGGCAGCAGGGCGGGATCGCGATCCACCTCCAGATCGGGGTGCAGCAGCAGCAGTACGACCGCCTGCAGGTAGTAGTCGAAGAAATCGGTCACCAGGTGGAGACGTCCGCCGAGGCGCAGCAGCCGCGTCAGGCGCGCCACCGTGTCGGCGCGCAGCAGCCGCCGCTTGCGGTGGCGCCGCTTCGGCCACGGATCGGGGAAGTAGATGTGCACGGCATCGAGACTCTGCGCCGGCAGCCAGCCGATCACCTGTTCGGCGCGGCCATGCACGATGACACCATTGCCGGCGCCGGCCGCGGCCAGCTTGCGGGCGCTCTTGCGGCACCGCTCCAGCTTCAATTCGGTGCCGATCACCAGCGTGTCGCGGTGGGTGGCGCTGTGCGCGGCGAGAAAGTTGCCGTTGCCGCTGCCGATCTCCAGTTCCGTGCGCGGCGCCCGCTGCAACATCGGCGCCAGCCGCGCCAAGTCGGCCTGCGGCCACACGCCGGCGCCGTCCGCGGGCGGCCACCCCGGCGGCGAGTCACCGGCGCAGTGCTGGCTATGGGGGCTAGGGTTGCTCAGTTCTTGGCGCGGGCGAAATCGACCGTGATTCGCCGTCCCTTGAAGCTGGTGCCGGAAAGAGCGGAGATGGTGTCCTGCGCGACCGCCTCGGGCACCTCGACGAACGAGTAGCTGTCCAGGACCTTGATCTCGCCCAGTTCGGACCGGTCCACGGCCACCGAACCACTGATCAGCTCGGCCAGGTCGTCGGGCTGCACGCGCCGGTTGCGCCCGATGCTGACGAACAGCCGGCGCAGGCCGGCGGCGGGCTCGGCTTCCCGGCGCGGCCGGGCGCGCGGCGTGGCGGCGGCCGGCTCCGGCTCCCGGCGTGACCGACGGCGTTGCTCGCCGCGCCGCCCATCCGCGGTCCGGTCCGGCCGGGCGCCGGCTCGGGCAAGTTCCTTCACCATGTACGCCGTCACGTATCCGCGCAGGTTGAAGGGCACGTGTTTCTTGAACAGCGCGCGGTATTCCTTGAGTTCGACGGGATCTTCGCGCTCCCGTACCGTGGCCACCATGCGTTCGAGCGCTGCGGTGATCTCCTCGGACGGCACGTCAGCGGGTTCCAAGGTCCTCTCCCACGATGAGAAGTATAGCACGCGGCGGCCGTTCCCGGTATGCTCCGGCTACCGAAAACGGGAGGAATCATGCAGGTCTACTACGAGGACGACATCGAGCGCCAGTGGATCGCCGGCAAGAAAGTGGCGGTGATCGGATACGGCAGTCAGGGCTTTGCGCACGCCAACAACCTGCGCGACTCGGGCGTGGAAGTGGCTGTCGGGCTGCGTCCCGACAGCGCCAGCGCGGCCAAGGTCAAGGAAACCGGCATACCGGTGCTGGAGACGGCCGCCGCCGCGGCCTGGGCCGACGCGATCATGGTGCTGGTGCCGGATCACCTGCAGGCGGAGATCTACGAGCGCGACATCAAGCCGGGTCTGGCGGCCGGCAACAACCTGATGTTCGCCCACGGCTTCAACATCCATTTCGGGCTGATCGAGCCGGACGCCGACGTGGACGTGACCATGGTCGCCCCCAAGGGGCCCGGTCACACCGTGCGCCGCCAGTATGAACTCGGCTACGGCGTGCCGTGCCTGGTGGCGGTGGCCAACGACGCATCCGGCGGCGGCAAGAACCTGGCCCTGGCGTACGCCGCGGCAATCGGCGGCGCACGCGCCGGGGTCATCGAGACCAACTTCCGCGAGGAGACCGAGACCGACCTGTTCGGCGAACAGTCGGTGCTGTGCGGCGGCCTGACCCACCTGATGCAGGCCGGCTACGAGACGCTGATCGAGGCGGGCTACGCCCCGGAGATGGCCTACTTCGAGACCATCCACGAGGTGAAGCTGATCGTCGACCTTATCTACGAGGGCGGCATGTCGCTGATGCGCTACTCGGTGTCGGACACCGCCGAGTTCGGCGACTACGTGTCCGGCGAGCGCCTGATCGACGCCCGCATCAAGGGCGAGATGAAGAAGATCCTGGCGGAGATCCAGGACGGCAGCTTCGCGCGCCGCTGGATGGACGAGAACCGCGCCGGCCGCGAAGGCTTCCTGAAGATGCGCTCCGACCACGCCGGCCACCAGCTCGAGGAAGTCGGCGCCAAGCTGCGCTCCATGATGCCCTGGATCGCCAGGGAACGCCTGGTCGACAAGTCCAAGAATTAGCGCGTCCTGCGCGCAACACCCGGATCAGCCATCGCGGTAGAGGCGGGGGACGCGGGCGGAGATGGCGCTGGTGATTTCGTAGGGGATGGTGCCGATGCGGTCGGCGAGCTCGGCGGCGTCGGGGCCGGCCGGGTCGGGACCGAACAGGACGGCGCGGTCGTAGCGGGCGGCGCCGTGGCGCGCCCCCAGGTCGACCAGGCACTGGTCCATGCAGATGCGGCCCACCACCGGGTAGCGGCGGCCGCGAATCAGCACCTCGGCGCGGTTCGAGAGCAGCCGCGGGTAGCCGTCGGCGTAGCCGGCGGGCAGGGTGGCGATCACGGTGCCGGCCGCGGTGCGATGGGTGTGACCGTAGGAGATGCCGGTGCCGGCGGGCACCCGCTTCAGGTAGGCCAGGCGCGTGGCCAGTTCCATGACCGGCTGCACCGCCACGGTGGGCGGCAGGTCGCCGCCCGGATAGTAACCGTAGGCGATCACCCCCAGGCGTACCATGTCCAGGTGCGACTCCGGCAGGCCGACGATGGCGCCGGAGTTGGCGGCGTGGTGGGCCAGCAGGCGGCGGTCGGGGATGGCGGCGATCGCCTCGTGGAAGGCGGCGAGTTGCGCGCGCGAGAACTCCTGGTCGGCTTCGGAAGAGCGGGCGAAGTGGGTGCACAGGCCGGTGACGCGCAGGCCCGCCATGCCGCGCAACTGTTCGGCGACCGTCGCCGCCTCCTCCGGGCGGCAGCCGATGCGCGCCATGCCGGTGTCGATCTTCAGGTGCACGTCGACGGTGCGCCCCGCCGCCGCCGCGGCGCGTGCCAGGTCGCGTCCCATGGCGGCGTCCCCGCACAGCGGCGTGAGCCCGGCCGCCGCGATCGCGGGCGCCTCCTCGGGCAGCGGCAGGCCGAACAGCAGGATCGGCGCCTCGATGCCGGCCGCGCGCAGTTCCACCCCCTCGTCCACGGTGGCCACGCCGAACGCGCTGACGCCGGCCTGCAGGGCGGCGCGCGCCACCGGCACGGCGCCGTGACCGTAGGCGTTGGCCTTGACCGCCAGGCAGATCCGTGGAGGCGGCTGCGAGCCGCCGCGGGCGGCGCGCAGGTGGGCGCCCACCGCCGCCAGGTTGGCGCGCAGGCGGGCCAGGTCGATGGTGGCACGCGTCGCTCGCATGGCCGCGCCCCTAGTGCCCCGAGCCCGCCGCCTGCCGGCGCCGCGCTTGGCCCAAGACACGGGGCAGTTGCGACAGGTGGGTGAGCACCAGGTCGGGGTGCACGGCGGCGCAGCGCGGGTCGTCGCGGCGCAGGCGCAGGGAGCGGGCGTCGCCGGCGAACAGGGCGGTGCGCAGACCGGCCGCGCGCGCGCCGAGCAGGTCATTGCGCACGTCGTTGCCCACCATCACGATCTCGCGCGGCTGCAGGCGGCAGTGGCGCGCCATGCGCGCGGCGGCGGCCGCGAACAGCCGCGGCGACGGCTTCGCCTCCCGCTCCGCGAACGACCACACCGCCAACCGCGCGTCGATGCGCAGTTCCGGCAGCAGCGCGGCCAGCACCGGCGGGGTGAAGAACTGCGCGTTGGACACGATGCCCACCGGCCCGCGCGCCTGCAGCGCGGTCACCGCGGCGGCGGCGCCCGGCATCGGCCACACCGGGTTGGTACGGCACTCGTAGCTGACCGCGGCACGCTCCACCGCGGCCGTGCCGGTGCCCGGCAGCAAGCCGCGCCACAGTTCGCGCAGCTCCACCTCCGGATGGGCCACGCCCCGAGCCCGCGCCTCGGCGTGGACGGCACCCACCGCCGCCTCCAGCGCCGCTACCATGTCGCGTGCGCGGGGTACCTCGCGGGCGAGGCCGGCGTCGTTCAGCGCCGCCGCCATGGCCGCGTGCCTGGCCTCCCGCGACGCCGCGCCGCTGCCGATGTCGCCGGCCGCCGAGATCAGCAGCGTGCCGTAGACGTCGAACAGCACGCCGCGCTCGCTGCCGGCCGGCCGCAGCCTCGGCAGGCACCCGGCAACCGGGAGCGGCGCCAGCGGTGCACTGAGCCGGCGAATCAGCTCGATCATGCCTGCAGCGGATTGTGTGTCTTGAGAGCGGGGAATCGCGAAAAGTCGCGATCGGCGGTGTACAATGGGTCGACACCGTGCGCCTGACAGATCGCGGCGATGCGCGCGTCGTGCACGCGCGGGCCGACAGCCTTCCCGCCTGCCAGCAGGGCGCGCAGGGCGCTCCAGGAACGAACGCCTTGCTCGCCGATCAGGTGAAGCGTCGGTGATTCCAGCCAACCGTCGACCTGCTGCAGAGCATCATCCATCGCGGACGGGGGATCGTATATGCGCGGGTGCGTGGTGATGGCGACGAACTCGTGCACACAGGGCCAGGGGATCGCCCAGGTGCCGAGCCCGGTAAAGAGGCGCTCGATGACGAGATCGGCCTGCTCGTGAAAAGGGGAATCCTCGCGATGCGCGTAGATGAGGATGTTGGTGTCGACCGCGGTCATCCGCCGTGCCCCTCGTACGCGAGCGACCGAATGGTCTCCCAGTTGCCGGCACTCACGCCCGGCTGCAAGCCGTTGCCGGCGACGGTATGACGCCGGTAGGAGACGCGCTCCGGGGTTCGGGCATCATGCACGACCGCGTGGAGACCGGTCGCGATCAGTTCCTTGAGCGTGGTGCCGCGTGCGGCCGCCACCTCCTTCGCTTCCTGCAGGAGGGCGTCGGGAATCTCTACGGTCGTCTTCATATGGGTAACCATATTCCTTCGCCGTGTCTATGCCAACCCACCGGCCGGCACCGAGACGACGGCGACACCGCGGCGACGCTCGCAACGAGCGACATCGAAGACACGCCGGCGACGCCACAGAGCCGGCGCCTGTTGGCTGCGGCGAACCAGACGCTTGGTGTGCCACGCGGGCCCGTGTGTATATAATTGAGTATGCTTCGCAACAGCCGAGACATTGTCAGGCGTCTCAAGGCTGAGGGCTTCGAGTTGGTGAGCATCAAAGGGTCGCACCACAAGTTCAGAAAGGGCGCGATCACCGTGGTCGTGCCCCACCCGAAGAAGGACCTCCCACTCGGCACGGCA
Organism: Spirochaetaceae bacterium; assembly: GCA_028821475.1. Taxonomy (GTDB): domain Bacteria; phylum Spirochaetota; class Spirochaetia; order SZUA-6; family Bin103; genus Bin103. The sequence continues at coordinate 9,125 of JAPPGB010000037.1, read as the reverse complement.
CGAAGCATCGCAAGGCAGGTCGGCTGGACTTGAGGAGGAACGCATGCACTACGTCGCCGTCATCGACAAGGACCCCGGCAGCGCCTACGGGGTTCGGTTTCCCGAGGTTCCGGGATGTTTCTCGGCCGCAGACACGTTCGGGGAAATCGTCCCCAACTCGATCGAGGCGTTGAGCCTGTTCTTCGAGGACACCGAGCCTGCTTCTCCGCGGGGTCTCGAATCCGTGCGCGAGCAAGTTGCGGACGACATCGCCAATGGCTCGGTCCTCATGATGATTCCCTACGTTCGGGATCGGAAAAGGGTAGTGCGGGTCAACCTGAGCCTGGAGAAGGGCTTCCTCGATACGCTCGACGAAGCCGCCCGCATGCGCGGCATGACCCGCTCCGCATTCGTCGAAAAGGCCGCGACGCGGGAAATTCTCGACCCGGCTTGAAGCGGGAGCCGCCCGGGGTGCAGGCGGCTCGACCTGTCTGGTCACGCAGCCGCGCTCCTTCATGCCGCCTCATTCGATCCGGCGTGTTCCGTACCGGCTGATCGCAGCCATCCTCAGGGGGTGAACGGCCGCTTCGACTTCCAGGCGCCGATCGCCAGCGCCTGGACACTCCACCGCGCCTGGCCGCGCGCCGAGCTGTTGGTGGTGGACAACGCCGGACACGCCAGTGAGCCGGTAACCAGGGAACTCATAGCTGCTACCGGCCGGTTTCTGGACTCGTAACGCGGTTGAGGGTAGGTTGCCTTCTCAGATGATAAGGACGCTTGCGCAGTCGGCACATGTGGTGTGGGTTTCGCCGCCTGGAACGCGATCGCGCTTCTTGTGGGCGGCTCCGAACCGGCGATGTCCATGAGTAGCGCCCGCCCCGCCGCTGGCGATGAAGGAAACTACCGTATCGAAGTCGCCGATTTCGGTCCGATACGGCGCGCTGCGGTTGACCTGCGCCCGCTGACCGTGTTCGCCGGCGCGAGCAACACCGGCAAGTCCTACCTGGCAAAGCTGGTGTACGCGCTGCATGCGCTCCACCTTGGTTCAGCCGAGCCTCACACGTGGGCCCAATCGGAGGGTTGGCACTGGCCGGCGGTCGGCGTGGCCAAGTCATTGCTTGGCAGTGAAGATTTTCCGCAGCGCTTTCTGCACTGGTGGTCGGTGGCCACCGAGAACGAGCCAGCGACGCTTCCGGAAGACCTGGCATCAGCCATGCGCGGCGCGTTTCGGAAAGTTGTGGCCGCACGCTTTGAGCAGGAACTACACCGTTGCTTCGGTGTCAGTGCGCTTGACAATCTCGTCTGCCTGGGGAGTTCCGAAACCACCTTCGAGATTTCTCTGCGTACGTGGGGCAAACAGCACCGGTATAGCTTCCGCCTTGATTCGGCGTGCCAGCCGATTTCGTGAGCGATCTGACCAGAATGAGCCAGGTAAGTCCTGGCCGGTCACATCAACTGTCCGACTTGTTGGAGAAGAATCTGCTCGCCGGCGCCATTCGTCTGCACCGATCCGGCGGCCCATATCCGTCTTTTACGTATCGTCCGGATAAGTGGAGTACGGACTTGCCACTCCTGCAAGCGTCATCAATGGTTTCGGAACTGGCTTCCGTGGTGCTGTATCTGCGCTACTTGGTGGAACCGGGCGACCTGCTGATCATCGAAGAGCCGGAGTCGCACCTGCACCCTGCCTTGCAGACCGCGTTCGCTCGGGAACTGGCGCGGCTTGTCCACTTCGGTGTGCGCGTCATGCTGACCACGCACAGCGAGTGGATCCTGGAAGCACCTGCGAACCTGGTGCGGTTGTCGGAACTTTCGGACGATCGGCGTGAAGGAATTCCGGGAGCGGAGGTAGCGCTCGCTCCGGACCAGGTAGGAGCGTGGCTGTTCAAGCCCGGCTCCGATGACGGCGGCTCCGAGGTGGTGGAGATTCCGCTCGATACCGACGCGGGCAGCTTCCCCGCCGGGTTCGGCGAGATCACCGAGGCGCTGTACAACGAGTGGGCCAGGATCTCGAACCGGATTGAAGCGGCCAAGGCCAACCGGAACGACTGACTAGTTGCAGGCCGGGGCGCGGGTAGCGGAGATGATCACCGCGGGGATCTCGCCCGTGGAGTTCAGGCCGGTCGCCGTGCACGGCCGCAAGGTGCACCGTCAAGCGATTCAAGAACTGCGGACGCGGGGAGTACGGTTCCGCAAGGCGCGCTACCGCATCGTCACGATGTGGTGCGGCGACAGTCTGGCCGCAGTTGTCGACGCCGGGTGAAGCCCGGTCGCTGGGGCCGACGATCGCCAGCGGGCAACACCGCCGTCGTCGGTCGAGCGCGGGTTCTTGAGTCGTACACCTCGCGGGTCAGGTCGCTGGCGAAGCGTGGGACGGAAGGGTCGTGGCGCCGCCGGGGGAGCACGGACTCGTGCTGTGGCGGAATTGCGTGATTCGGGATGTTGTGTCCACAATCGCTGTACAATGCCGGTGGATGGGATACCTGCCGTGGCCCAGGTGGCGGATGCGGCCGTGGGGCGCTACGCCGCCGACTCGGCGAAGGAGTTCCGCTGACGGTGGCCGGCTCCTCAGACAGTGCCATGTCTCCGGCGCGAGCCACCCGCGAGCGATGCGGCCACGGCTGTGGGAGCGGTGGTGCCCGATCCGAATAGGCTGACCGACGGGCGACGCGGAGAATCCATCTTCGTGGGTCTTCGGCATGACGGAACGACGGCGCCGTCTTTGTGGTGAGTGAGCGGGCGGAGCCGCTGACCGTGGACGATCGCCAACCGGAGAGCGGGGTCGGGCGGCGGGTGGCGTTGGCGGCGGTGCCGGTGGCGGCGGTGCTGCTGGTGCTGCTGGCGGCGGTGTGGCGGCCGGCGGAGGTGGCGGTGCCGGCGGGCGGCGCGTCCGATCAGGCGGTGCTGCCGTCGCAGGGCGAGAACGTGGTGGCGGTGGCCGTGGACTTCGGCGGCGCCGCCGGCGATGGGTTGGATGCAGCCAACCTGGCGGTGCTGGCGGAGGTGGACGCGTTCTTTCGTGCCACCGAGGGGCTGCGCGGCTACTCTTCGCCGCTGCGCGCCACCGTGGTACGCGCCACCGAATTCGACATCGTGGTGCGTCCGTTCGTGCCCGCGGCGCTGCGGGAGAACTACGACGAACGGGTGGCGGCGGAGTTGCGCGCCGCGTACGAGCGGTTCCCGGAGATCCATCCCTACTGGAGCGCCGATTTCGGCACCGCCGCGTTCTACCTGGAGCTGGGTTCGCGGTTGGCGCGGTCGCCGGCGGCATTGGTCGAGGGCCTCGACGGGCTGCAGCGGAGGCTGGCGGAGCAGCATGGGGCCGTACTGCACTACACCGGGGTACGGCCGGTGGCGGAGCTGACCGGCCGGCTGATGGTGCGCGACCTGCGCGCGCTGCTGCCGCTGGTAGGCGCGGCCACGGTGCTGATTCTCCTGCTTACCTTCGGCGGCGCGCGCGGCGTGCTGGTGGCGTTGGCGGCGACGGCGAGCGCGGCGACGGCCGGCGGCGCCCTGTTCGTGCTGCTGGCCGGCGCCGGCACCCCGCTGTTGATCCTGGCGCCGGTGTTCGCCGGCGGGTTGTTCACCGACTACGCGATTCACATGGGCTATCACGCCGGCTGGCGCGGCGACGGCTCGGCGCGCGCGGCGCGCGGCTACCTGCGCCTGCCGCAGGCGCTGACCGCCGCTACCACGGTGATCGGGTTCCTGGCCCTGGGCGGCCTGGGCAGCACCGTGCACCGGTTCGTGGCAGTCACGGTGAGCGCCGGCGCGCTGGCGGCGCTGGCGCTGGCGCTGTGGTGGATGCCGGCCGCGGGGCGCCTGCGCGTGTCCCGCCGGCGCAACGCCGCCGGCTTGCTGGGGCGGCGCATCCACCGCCTGCTGGTGGGCGCGCTGCTGGCACTGTCGCGCCATCGCGTACCGGCGACGTTGCTGCTGGCGCTGCCGGTGGTGGTGGCCGCGCCGCAGGTCGGCCGGCTGGCGCCGGAGCCGTATCCGCTGCACCAGCTCCCGGCGGCGTCCACCATCGTCCAGGCGGAAAGCATCTTCAACCGCGAATTCGCCGGCACGGTGCCGTTCGCGGTGGCGATAGACGCCGGGACACCGGACGCCTTCCTGCGCCCGGAGGCGATGCAGCACCTGCGCGCCGCGCATCGGATCCTGGGCGAGCTGCCGGCGGTCGGGCACCGCCACTCGTTGCTGACGGTGGTGGAGCGCATCCACCGCTACTTCGCGGCCGGCGAAGCGGACGCGCGCGAGCTGCCGGCGAGCGACGACCCGGAGCGGTTCGCGCGCATCGTGTCGCAGTACCTGCTGTTCTACAGCGCGTCGGCGACCCCCGCGGACTACGCGGCGCTGGCCGACGGCAGCCTGTCGGCGGTACAGGTGCACGGCATCCTGCGCTACCGCGACTACGCCACCCTGGGCGAGTTGCAGCGGGCGGTGGCGGCGATCCGGGAGGAGCTGCCGCGCGAGTGGCGCATTGCCGTCGCCGGACCGGCCCGCGAGCTGATCGCGCACGGCGAACGGCTGCGGCGCAACTGGCTGAGCTCCCTGGCGGCGAGCGCCGTGCTGATCTTCGTGACCGTGCTGGCGGTATTCCGCAACCTGCGCGAGGCGCTGCTCAGCCTGGTGCCGGCGGCAACGGTGCTGATCGCGGTCACCGGCCTGGCTCCCGGCTTCGGGGTGCGCATCGACGACTACACGGTGATCGCCCTGGCCATCACCATGGGGCTGACGGTGGACTACACCATCCACGTGCTGAACGCCCTGCACCACACCATCCCGGCAGGGAGGCAGCGCCGCGCCGCCGGCGCGGGGGCCACCGGAGCGCCTGCCCAGGCTGCCGCCAAAATCGCGACCGCCCGGCAACCCGTCGCCCGGCAACCCGCCGCCGGACAACCCGCCACCGGGCAGCCCGCCGCCGGGCAACCTGCCACCGGACAACCTGCCACCGGGCAACCTGCCACCGGGCAACCCGCCACCGGGCAACCTGCCGCCGGGCAGCCCGCCGCCGGGCAACCTGCCACCGGGCAACCCGCCACCGGGCAACCCGCCGCCGGGCAACCTGCCACCGGACAACCTGCCACCGGACAACCTGCCACCGGGCAACCCGCCACCGGGCAACCCGCCACCGGGCAACCCGCCACCGGGCAACCCGCCACCGGGC